>NZ_JBFUCY010000014.1:0-190499 GCF_056404995.1 Mucilaginibacter sp. P2_A5 | reverse complement strand
AACTCACAACTCACAACTCACAACTCACAACTCACAACTCACAACTCACAACTCACAACTCACAACTCACAACTCACAACTCACAACTCACAACTCACAACTCACAACTCACAACTCACAACTCACAACTCACAACTCACAACTCACAACTCACTACTCACTACTCACAACTCACAACTCACAACTCAAAACTCACTACTCAAAACTCACAACTCAAAACTCACTACTCACTACTCACTACTCACAACTCACCAAAGTGATTTACAATAAAAAGAACATTTTTATAAACCGTGTTATCCATTACTATGTAAAGTGGATAGTAGCGCGGCAGTTTCATGAGGTGTTGTTTAATGATGTCGGGGTTGATAAAAACAAATCGGTGCTGCTGATAGCCAATCATTTTAGTTTTTGGGACGGGCTGATATTGTATTGCGTAACCCAAAAGCTATTAAAAAAGCAATACCACGTAATGGTAGAGGAAAAAACGGTGCATATGCTGCATTACCTTAAATTTGCGGGTGCTTTTTCAATCAATAAAAAATCAAGGGACATCATCGAATCGCTTGATTATGCTGCCCGGCTGTTGGATGATCCGCAGAACCTGGTGCTTATTTTTCCGCAGGGGAAGTTGTTTTCAAATTATGTGGAGGATGTACGTTTTGACAAAGGCGTATTCCGGATCATGAAAAAAGCGCATGGCAAATACCAGTTGATATTTGCTTCAACATTTATTCAGTACTTTAAACACAAAAAGAGCACTGCTACCGTTTACTTAAAAAGCGATAACAATAACTATACTACTATAACAGCGTTAAAAGAAGCTTATCAGCAACATTACAGCAGCTCAAAACTGCTTCAAACCGAATTTGATATATAAAAGTGACAGTAATTATATTAATCACCCTTTTTTTTATCATCCTGCGCTTTACAGTTACGCTGTTCAACTTTATATCCGACCCTAAGTTGCGGCGGGTAGCTAAACACTATACCGATAAAGTATCCATCCTCATCCCCGCCCGGAACGAGGCGGGCAATATACTAACCCTGCTGCAATCCATCCATCAGCAGGATTACCAACATTACGAAGTACTGGTGCTTGATGATGGCTCAACCGATGATACCTACACGGTGTGTGCAAAATTTGCAAAGACACACCCTCAATTTAAGGTTATTAAAGGCGACGAGCTCCCTGCCGGATGGATAGGTAAAAATTTTGCCTGCCACCAGCTTGCCTTACAGGCCAATGGCGACTACCTGCTTTTTTTGGATGCCGATGAGCGTGTGCAGCCCGGTTTAATTAATAGTGCCGTACACCGCATGCATACGGGCAAACTGGGCCTGCTAAGCCTGTTTGCCAACCAGGAAATGCAAACTACCGGCGAGAGACTTGTAGTACCGCTGATGCATTTTATTTTGCTGAACCTGTTACCGGTGCGGTTGATATCGCTGGTAAAAAACCCTTCTGTAGCGGCCGCCAGCGGGCAGTTCATGCTGTTTGATGCCGCTATTTACCACCAGCAGCAATGGCATAAAGCGGTTAAAGACAAAGTAGTAGAGGATGTAGAGATTATGAGGCTGATAAAAACCAAAGCGTATAACGGCGAGGCCCTGCTGGCCAACGGCATGATCAGTTGCCGAATGTATAAAAGCTATAACGAGGCCCTGGCGGGCTTTAGCAAAAATTTTTTGGCGGCATTTAACTATAGCATCCTGGGCTTTTTAATGTACCTGCTGCTGGTTATTTTTTTTCCGTTGATGCTATTCATGACGCTGAACCTGCCGCTCATACTGTTTATGTGCGGGCTCATCATCCTTACCCGCATTATGATCTCGCTGGAATCAGGACAAAATGCTTTATATAATGTATTATTGCATCCGCTGCAAATGCTTAACATGATGTTCATCGCTTTTATATCCATTCAAAAATATCTTACCAAAACCACCGTATGGAAGGGGCGGAAGATTTGAACACGCAATTATCAACCGGCAGCGTAAAAACAGAGCGCATTGCCATAATTATTATTATACTTTTTCATGCGGTAGGCATCATAGGGTTTAACTTATCGGGGTTCGATACTAAATTTCTGGATCTTGTACCCTGGCATTTATTGCTCATGATGGGCGTTATCATCTGGAGCCATAACCGCCCTGATGCTAAGTTCGGGTTGTTTGCATTGCTCCTGTTTATAGTGGGTTTTGGTGCCGAGCTGATTGGCGTACACACCAGCTGGTTATTTGGCAGCTACACCTATGGCGACACGCTGGGCATTAAGTTATTTAACGTGCCGCCGATGATTGGCGTAAACTGGTTTTTGCTTGTTTATGCTACCGGCGTGCTCATGCAGCGCAGCCGGGTCAAAAATATTTACGCCCGCATTTTAACCGGCGCATTGCTGCTGGTTTCGCTTGATGTGCTGATCGAACCTATCGCTATCCATTTTGATTACTGGCATTGGACAAGCGGCACCATCCCCATAAAAAATTACCTGTCATGGTTTGTTCTGAGCGGGTTGATGCTTTTTATATTCGAGAAATTTAAATTCCCTCCCCAAAGTAAAGCGGCCCCCGTTTTACTGGTAATGGAATTTGTGTTTTTTATGGTTTTAGGCCTGGTAAATTGATGGGGGATATTTAAAATTTACCGCTATCAGGCAGCGGTCTTTTTAGCCTTGAAGAAAAAATGTGTCTGACTGAAATAGCTGAAACAGGCTATAAATACGGTGGCTATAATTTTTGATGGTGTTGGATAAATGCCCAGCCAATCAACAAGTACCTTCAGGAAAATTACATTCAGCAGGATACAGATAGCATTCACCATAATAAACCGCGAAAGCTGCCCCCTTTTGCTCAGGCCCGATTCTTTAAAAACGATATACCTGTTCAGGTAAAACCCCGTACAAAAAGATATGCTGAAAGATAAAGCCAGCGAAGCAATGTGCGGGCTTAAAGTATATGCCCCGATATGCAGGTTTTCCTTTTTAAAAATGAAATTGTAGCAAAATGAAAACAGCGTAATATCAAACACCACATTGCCCCCGCCACATGCCGCGTACCGGAAGGTGTGCAAGGGCATCCATTTTTTAAAAGGCATGTAAAACAGATCAATAATGTTAAAAATAGTCCGCCTTATAAAATCGTGTACCTTTCTCATAGATAATGGCAAAGGTAAAATAATTAAAATAAAGTAGGGTGAACTATGCAGCCGGCAAGGCAATCGCTTTTAAAAACTTGATGTAGAAAGGTAACCCCTGCGGGGCATAAAAAAAATTTGACATTTTTCTACAAACAGGTAGCCTCTACGAGGCAAGCGTCTTTATTTGTCTTGTCTACGATGCCTCGTAGAGGCTACCTGTTTGTAGCTATATTTATCTAAATTTCTTTTATGCCCCGCAGGGGTTACCCATCTCGGCGTTTAAAATACTATTACATGAGGTAAAAAAGTCTAAACGCGATTTCCCTATGTAGCCGGCTTGTCTTAACAAGCGGCAGGCAGATTAAATATCTTCGCGTTTCAGCGTATTTGCTTTAAACCCCTCTCCCACTCATAACTCATCCATCAAACCAAGGCATTACCCCGTTGTGTTTTCGTTAAAATTAACTGCGACAGAAGCGTATCACAAATATTTTTAACGTTTTCAAAATCCCTCAACCCAACGTTTAAACGTGCATTTTCAATTTATTACCTATGTGATACAAGCGTATCAAAATATTCACAATATACTATATATCAGCTATTTATGTAAATTTTATTTGTTAATTCCATTTTAAATCACCTAAATTTGACTTATAATAATAAACCATACATAAGCCTGTATTCCTGGAAAACTATTTTGAACGATGCCGTTTTGCCGGTGGTAACTTGATGGTGTTTTAAACATTAGTTAAACCAATAAAGCGATTTAGCAATACCCAACAGGCTTTTTGCCATGGATTTCTTGTGCAATCAATTAAACCAAATAATAAATTTTATGAACATCAACTACAATTTAAAGCGGCTTGCAGCCCTCACCCTGCTACCCGCGGCCTTGTTGTTTTCCTGTAAAAAGGATGCCAACACAGGCGAAGCCAAAGCACTGCCAACTAACGAAACGGTAGCCCGCGCTGCCAATGAGGTGGTAAATGCCTGGGTAACCACAAGCGATCAATCAAAACTGTTACAGGCACAAGCCAGTTTCAATTTCGCTGCCGACGCCGGCACCAACGCCACCACCGTAACTGTCGACGAAAACACCACCTACCAGGGCATTGATGGCTTTGGCTTTACCCTAACCGGCGGCAGCGCCGGTTTATTGAACGGCCTGGGCGGCAACCAGGCAGCAGTTTTAAGTGAGCTTTTTGGTACGGCCAACGGGCAAATCGGCATCAGTTATCTGCGGATCAGTATCGGCGCATCCGACTTAAGTTCGAGTGATTTTACTTACAACCAGGTGGCCGGCGATGTAAACATGAACAATTTCAGCATCAGCCAGGAAAACCAGGATATGCTGCCCATCCTGAAAAAGATCATCGCCATAAATCCATCCATCAAAATTATAGCTACCCCATGGACGGCCCCCACCTGGATGAAGGTGAACACCACGGGTAATAACGGCTATACCGGCGGGAGCTTAAATACCGCATACTATGATGCGTACGCCCGTTATTTTGTAAAATACCTGCAGGCCATGCAGGCGCAGGGCATCACCATTGATGCCATTACACCGCAAAACGAACCGCTTAACCCATACAATAACCCAAGTATGGTAATGCAGGCAACAGAGCAGGCTAATTTTATCAAAAACAATCTTGGTCCGCAGATAAGGGCCGCCGGTTTTGCTACCAAGATCATCGCTTATGACCATAATGCCGATGTACCCAGCTATGCCACCACGGTTTTAGGCGATGCCGGCGCAAACCCCTATGTTGATGGATCGGCTTTTCACCTGTATGCGGGCGATATCAGTGCCTTAACAACCGTGCATAATGCCTACCCTAACAAAAACGTGTACTTCACGGAGCAATGGGTTGGCGCTCCAAGCAATTTTGGCGGCGATTTGTCATGGCACATAAATACCCTCATTATTGGCGCTACGCGCAACTGGAGCCGCAACGTATTGGAATGGAACCTGGCTGCCGACCCCAACAACAACCCGCATACTGCCGGTGGCTGCAGTACCTGCCTTGGTGGTATCACCGTTAGCGGAACATCCATTACCCGCAATGTTGGTTATTATATTATTGGCCACGCCGCCCGTTTTGTACGACCGGGAGCTGTGCGCATTTCGTCCAACCTTTCGGGCAGTATCCAGAATGTAGCCTTTAAAAACTCTGATGGCAGCAAGGTGCTTATCGCCCTTAACAACGGCTCATCGGCGGTAAGCTTCAAGGTGAAATGGGGTGCCGAGTCATTTACCTATTCGCTAGCCGCAGGCGCCGTGGCAACCTTTAAGTGGAGCGGCACACAGTCAAACGGTTCATCCGGCGCGCCAATAGGCTCCGTTATTACCCTGAAAGGCATTAACAATCAATATGTAAGCAGCGAGAACGGCACCACCGCCATGAACTGTAACCGCCCAACCGCATCGGCATGGGAGCAATTTACCGTGGTTGATGCCGGCGCCGGTAAAATAGCGCTGAAAGGCATGGGCAAGTATGTATCCAGCGAAAACGGTACGCAAGCTATTACCTGTAACCGCACTACTATCGGCGATTGGGAAAAATTTGACTGGGTAGTTAACGCCGATGGCAAAATATCGCTCAAGGGCAATAACAGCAAGTATGTATCCAGCGAAAACGGCACACAACCCATGACCTGTAACCGGGCCACCATATCCGGCTGGGAAGCTTTTGGGGTGAACCAGTAAAATCAAATCGTTAAAAAAAATGATTGTCACCCTGAGTGGTGAAATTCGCGAAGTTCTGAAAGGGAAATGACATACAAAATAAAAGACTGTCATCCTGAGGTACGAAGGATCTATTGGCGAACTTTTCCGGCCGCCATGCAAGGCGTAGAATAGATTCTTCGTACCTCAGAATGACAGGAAAATTGATATGTCATAGGTAGATACGAAGGATCTGCCAGCTTTGCATAACCTGTAGAAAAGTTCGCGAATAGATGCTTCGTTCCTCAGCATGACAGGATTAATATCTCAATTTATTTCTCACCAATACGCAATCAATCAACTATAACAAAAATACCAATCTTATGAAATCAATTCTAAACTTAAAAAAGGGCGCTTTCACGGTAGTAGCCCTGGCTGCTTTAGCCATCTCCTGTAAAAAGGATACCAACAGGCAAACATCTGCAGCCGCTGCCGAAGCCAACCAAACCACCACGCCCAGGGCGGCAACCCTTGTATGGAGCGATGAATTTAACGGCACCAGCGTAAACACCGCCAACTGGAACATTGACAATGGTAACCCGAATGTTAACAACGAGAAGGAATATTATCAATCGGCCAATGCCACGGTGTCGGGCGGGTATTTAACTATAACCGCGCGTAAGCAAACTGTTGGGGGCCAGCCTTACACCTCCGCCAAGTTAACAACTGCAGGTAAGTTTCAGCCTACTTATGGGCGTATTGAAGCCAGCATTAAACTACCCGCGGTACAAGGCACCTGGCCGGCATTTTGGATGCTGGGTGCTAATATAGGCACGGTAGGATGGCCTCAATGCGGCGAAATTGACATTATGGAACAGGTAAACACCTCCAATACCATATTGGGCACCATGCACTGGTATAATAATGGGCACAGCCAGTATGGCGGCAGTACCACAACTACGCCAACAGGTTTCCATACCTACGCGGTGGAATGGGACACCAATTCTATCAAGTGGTATGTTGATAATACGCTGTATGTAACCGGGAATATAGCCGGCAACATTAACAACACCGGCGCTTTCCACAATCCCTTCTTCATCATCCTTAATCTGGCTATAGGCGGCGATCTGCCCGGCAATACCATCAACGATGGCGCTTTGCCATGTAACATGGTGGTTGATTATGTGCGGGTGTACACCCTTTCGGGCAGCAGCACATCGCCGCCAATTGGTTCAAACATTACCTTAAAAGGTTTTAACAACCAGTACGTAAGCGGCGAAAATGGCACGCAAGCTATGTGGTGCAACCGTGCAACCGCACAGGCCTGGGAAACCTTTACTGTTGTAGATGCCGGCGGTGGCAAAGTGGCCCTGCAAAGCATGGGTAAATATGTATCGAGCGAAAACGGCACCCAGGCCATTACCTGTAACCGCACCACCATTGGCGACTGGGAAAAATTCGACTGGATAACTACTTCGGACGGGAAGGTTACTCTGAGAGGCAATAACGGTAAATTTATTTCGAGCGAAAATGGCACACAGGCCATGACCTGTACCCGGGCAACAGCAGCGGGATGGGAAGCGTTTGGCATAAATCAATAGTTAACATTTATATTAGCCAGCCTTTAACCATAAGGGCTGGCTAATTTTTTACCTGATGAACAAGTTCACAAGCTTTTATTTTATACTGATGATTAGTGCCTGCCTTGTTCATGCGCAGCAGGTTGAAAAAAAACTTCAGGTTGATGTTGGTACGGGTTACTTACAGGAAAACTTTCGCTGGTCTATATCGGGCAATATCAGCGGTCAAAACCCCAACGTGCTTTCAGAACTTAAATGGATGAAGGTTGGCGGCCAAAATGCAGCCGCATCCGTCAGCTACAACCTCTGGAAACGTTTTGTTGTTTATGGCGATTACTCCCGGCAGTTCATATCATCCGGCACAGTGAACGACAGCGATTACGGTGCCGATAACCGCAGCAATAATACTTACAACCAAACTTTCAACGCCAATAAAGGCAGTACCAGTTTATGGGACCTTGGTGTTGGGTACATTATTTTTAATAAATATCGTTTTAGCATGGTACCTTATATTGGTTATAGCGAGAGTAAGGAAGCTCTCCGCTTGCTTGATCGCGGTGGTATGTTCCCGAATTTGAACAGCTCTTATGCTCCCCAATGGAAAGGCGGGTTTTTAAAAATCATTTCATTTGTAACGATCGTTCCAAAATTAAAATTCAAGGCTGATGTTACCTATCACCAGGTAAGCTACAACAGCAATGGCAACTGGAATTTGATCACCAGTTTTCAGCACCCGGTAAGTTATCGTCATCATGCCAATGGTTATGGCATCGAAACCGGCGCTAAATGGAGTTATGATATTACCAAACACGTTGCCATCCAAATTGGCGGCGGCTATTTTACCTGGCAAACCGGCAACGGCACCGACTTGCTTTACCTCAATAATGGCCAAATTGACAAAACTCAATTGAATGGTGTATCGCGGGTTGGTCTCGGGTTATCGGGAGGTGTAAGTTTGGGGTGGTAAAGGTGCATAATGGGTATTTCTACGGTGAGGCGTAGGTAAGGTGTAATTACAGTGGCAGCGCCAGCTGATCGCCTGGCCCAGCCTCTTTTTCTCCTTTTTGTTTCGGCACAATATCACCAAAGTTGGATAGCGAAATCCCTAGCAACCGGATGCGGGTATCCTCGGGATTGGTGGCCGCCATCAGTTGTTTTGCTGTATTGCTGATGGTTTCCAAATCATTGAAGGCAGTGGAGAATGATTGGTTTCTGGTGATCTGTTTAAAATCGCTGTATTTTACTTTGAGGGTGAGCGTGCGGCCTTTTAATTCATATTTAAGCAAACGGTCATGAACCACCTGTGCAATTTTATCCAGTTCGGCTTCCATTTCGGGCAAGGTGGTAAGGTCATAAGCGAAAGTGTCTTCGGCACCTAATGATTTGGTTTCGCGGTGGGGCTGTACTTCCCGGTTATCAATACCGCGCACTATCTGGTAGTAAAAGCGGCCGGGTTTGCCAAAATGCCGGGTCATTTCCTCCTCGCTAAGTTTTTTAAGGTCGGCTCCGGTATGCAGGCCCATCTGCTTCATTTTTTGCGCGGTAACCTTGCCTACACCAAAAAACTTTTCTACCGGCAATTGCTCCATAAAGTTTTCAATACTTGATGGGCCGATAAACTTCAATCCGTCGGGCTTATTAATGTCCGAAGCGATCTTGGCTACAAATTTATTGATAGATACGCCGGCGGACGCCGTGAGGTTAAGTTCGTCTTTTATTGCTTGTTTTATCTGTTTGGCAATATCAATTGCCGAGCCGATGTTGAGTTTATCGTTGGTAACGTCAAGGTAGGCCTCGTCTAACGATAAGGGTTCTATCAGGTCGGTATACCGGCTGAAGATCTCCCTGATATGCTGCGATACCTCTTTATATGCGGCAAACCGCGGCCGCACAAACAGGGCATCCGGGCAAAGCTGTAATGCCCGTTTGGACGACATTGCCGAGCGCACCCCAAACTTACGCGCCTCGTAACTTGCCGTAGCCACTACCCCACCCCGGCCCTGAGGTAAACCGCCAACTACCAGTGGCTTGCCACGATATTCAGGAAAGTCCCGCTGCTCAACCGACGCGTAAAATGCATCCATATCAATATGGATAATTTTGCGGATGATTTGTGTGGGTTGGTTTTGCATGGATAATTTGGTGGCCGTTATACAGAAGTATACCACTGTAAATATAGTAAATAGTAGTTTTTACTGGCCTTGTTGCTGCCTCTTATTGGCCATAGGCCGACTGCTCAAATTTATAACACAGATAGTTTATAGCGTTGAAGACGGAGGAATAATACTATCTTTAAACTTTCAATTATACCTTCATGAAAAGACGCTCTTTTGTAAAATCAACCATAATGGGTGTTGTAACCGCAACCGTTTTACCCGCTGTAAGCAACGCTGATACCATGCATACCGAAGTGCCGATAGAAGAATATTATGAACTAAGGGTTTATAGCTTAAAAGACGCAAACCAGCAAAACCTGGTGGAAGATTATTTGCAACATGCTTTAATACCGGCGTTAAACCATCATACCATCAAACGGGCTGGCGTATTTACTGAGCTAAAGCCCGAAGGGCAAACCAGGGTATTTGTACTTATTCCCTATGTTTCCCCGTCTCAAATTGACAGGATTCAAAAGCTGGTTAACGGCGATAAAGACTATATCGCCAAAGCTGCAGCTTACCTTAATGCCCCGGCTACCTCGCCTGCTTATGAACGTATAGAAAGTTCCCTTTTAAAAGCATTTCCCGATACAGCCCTCACTGCAGCGCCCGAAAAGAAACCGCGCATTTTTGAATTACGCCAATATCAGAGCGCAAGCGAAGCCGCCGGTAAAAAGAAGATAGAAATGTTTACCGGCCAGGGCGAAATAGATATTTTTAAACGCCTTGGTTTTAACCCGGTTTTCTGGGGCGAAACTGTGATTGGCCCCCTGAGGCCCAACCTTACCTACATGATCACCTTTGATGACCTGGACGCTAAAGATGCCCATTGGAAAGCCTTTGTCAGCGACCCGCAATGGAAAAAGATAAGCAGCGTGCCCGAATATGCAGATGCGCTGCTTGTCAGCAAAATAACATCAACTATGCTGGCACCTACGGCTTATTCGCAGATATAAACGCTAATAATTATTTGTGTGTTATTTCTTTCTTTGAGTTTTTACGCCTTACCAACGGCTTCAGCGGCAATGCCGATTGTTTGATATCGGCATTTGCTTTAACCGGCCCAACAAGGTTGCCTGTTTCATAGGCCGACGGGATCCATTGCAAATCGAGTTTGTTTATGCTGCTCATGAAATTGTTTGATGTATGGCGGCTGAAGGTGATTTTGTGATTGAGTAATATACTCATAATTTAAGATTTGTTTTTAAATCCCCCTCCAACAGATAATCGCATTAAACTTTTTACCATGTAGTGGCTTTAACGCTGAAATAGGTAGCCCGCTACGGGGCATAAAAGAATTTTAGATAAATTGCTACAAACAGGTTGCCTCTACGAGGCAATCGCCTTTTTTTTATACAAATGAGTAGACACGACGAGGCATCATGACGTACAAGGTTGTGTATCGTCCTAAAAAAGTCTACCGTTTTTTAGATAATCTTGCTATGTGTCTACAGTGTTTTGACATTATGCCTCGTAGAGGCTACCTGTTTGTAGAACAAAGTTCAAATGTATCTTTTGCCCCGTAGGGGCTACCTTTTTACATTATTTTTTAAACACGATTGCTACCCTTCCGGGCATTTGTTTATTGCGGGATTGCTAAACAAACAACAGTTTGAAGTTATAACTACCAGTTTAAAAAAAATTAACTGGCTGAAAACAATTTTGTCATTCAATAGTAATCATTAATCAATCGATTAACAATTTAGCCCCGCCCCTCTTTGACTAATCAATCGTTTGATTAATTTTGTGCCGTTAAAACAATGGACAAAGATAAAATAGACAAAAAAGACCACATCCTTGACGTCGCCGAACGCGTATTTGCCGACTATGGATTTGATGGTGCTTCTACCCGGACAATTTCGGGCGAGGCCGGTGTTAATATGGCTATGCTCAATTACTATTTCGGTTCAAAAGAAGGCCTTTTCCTGGCAATTTTTGAGCGTAAGATCTCGTCGTTCCGCACACTGCTTCAAAATATAGGTAATGACGACAGCATGACCGCCTGGTGCAAGCTTGATAAATGTATTGACAATTATGTAGAACGCATTATTGTGAATAACTGCTTCCAAAAGCTCATCAGCCGCGAAATATCAATGAACAAACGCTGGAGCCTTACCGATAAGATCATCGAAATATTAATGGTAAATGTTGTCGAGATCAGGAAGATAATTGAAGAGGGCGTTAATAATGGCAGCTTTTATAAGGACATTGATGTTCCGATGGTGATAGCAACCATATTCGGCACCAAAAATTATGTAATCAATATGCCGCAATTATCATCCCTGATATTAGGCCATGATGTTCGCGATGAAAAATTTATGGAAGAAGAGCTGAAGCCCAGGATTAAAGCATATATGAAAAGACTTTTAAAAGCTTATTTAGTAAATGAACATGACAACTCAAAATAATAAAACCGACTACCTTAAACTGTTGAAAAACACAGTTAGCGCGTTTTGGAGGTATGGTACCGCCTTCGCGGTATCAGGTTTGCTGTTTGCAGGAACGGCAACTGCCCAGGACCGCACCATCACTTTAGATGAGGCCATTAAGCTGGGCCTTGATAACAGCAAGGTGCTTAAGCTATCACAAGCTAAAATTGACCAGGCTGTATCGCAATACAACCAGACTAAAGACCAGGCTTTGCCAACCGGTAAAGTAAGTTACGGTTACAACCATGCCGAAATACCTGCCAATAAGCTTTCGCTTGGCGAAAGCAGCTTTAATTTACCTGCCAGGGCCGATGCTTACTTAGGCATACTATCGTTAAGCGAAGTGCTTTATGCCGGTGGTAAATACAAATATGCCCGCGAATCGACAGATTTGCTTACCCAGGTTGCCCGTTTGGATGTGGTTAATGATAAAGACCAGATTACCTACGATATCATCAACTCATACTATAATCTGTATAAGGTATTGCAAAGCAAAAAAGTAGTAGCGCAAAATTTAACTACTATTGATGCGCAGATCAAGCAATCGCAAAGGTTTTTTGAGCAGGGTTTGGTTACCAAAAATGATGTGTTACGTTTCCAGTTACAACGTTCAAATGTTGAACTGAACGGCATCGACCTGGAAACCAATCGCCGGATCATCAATTACAACCTGGATGTCTTGTTAGGCCTGCCCGAAGGCACCCAACTTAATATAGATCAGATAACCGAGGTTGACAGACCAGTTGCCCCTTTAAGCAATTACCTTGATACAGCCTACGCAAGCCGTGTTGAATTGCAACAGGCAGATTTACATGGTAAAGTTGCCGAAACCAGCATCAAAAATATAAAGGCCAACACATTGCCAACATTAGCGGCATCAGGAAGCGCGTATTATGTGGACGTAAACTCGAACCCGATTCCTAAAAGCGGGCAGTTTATTACACCAATATCAGTTGGCTTAACCCTTTCCTGGAACTTTGGCAACTTGTGGACAAATAAAAACAAGGTTACCGAAGCTAAAATTCAGCGCGAACAGGTAACCATAAACAAAAGCATTACGGTTGACCGCATTAAAAACGAAGTAAACCAAAACTACCAGAACTGGACAATGGCCCTGGATAAGATTAAGCTTTTACAAACCTCAATTGAACAGGCGGGTGAAAACAATAAGATCCTCGAATCGAAATACAAAAGCAATATAGCATCAGCTACCGATAGGGCCGACGCCGAAACACTGCTTTACCAGGCGCAGATAAACCTGGAGCTGGCTAAAGCCGATGCAGGGCTGGCTTACTACACTTTACTAAAATCAACAGGAAAAATCAACAACAAATAATACTTAAACCAGATAATAAGATGGCACAGGCACAAGAAACTCAGGAACAGGAACCAAAAAAGAAACCAAATAAGGTTATCCCTATTATATTAGGCATATTGCTTGTTGGTGGTATCATTTTCGGTATCAAAGAATACTTATACTACGGCAAGCACATTGATACAGATGATGCCCAGATTGATGGCGATATAAGCCCCGTAGTTGCCCGCGTAGGCGGATACGTTGATTCTATTTATTTTGAAGAAAACAGCCACGTTACAGCTGGCCAAACTTTAGTTAAAATTGACGACCACGATTACAAAATAAAATTAGAGCAGGCACAGGCAGCACAGGTTGGGGCAAGCGCCGGCATTAATGTTAACCAATCGCAGATTTATGCTACGCAGGCAAATTCATCAAGCGCAAGGGCGCAGGTTGAATCAAATGCAGCCCGCTTAGATAAAGTGCAGAAAGATTACGCCCGTTATGCAAACCTTATAAAAGATGGATCGGTAACCCAGCAACAATTTGACCAGGCCAAAGCCGATCTTGATGTAGCAAAGGCAAACCTTAGGGCATCACAAGATCAATACAAAGCGGCGGTTGAGCAAGTTGGCACTACCCGCAGCCAGTTAAAGGTTACCAACACCGGCGTAACCCAGAAACAGGTTGATATAGACTATGCCAAATTACAGTTAAGCTACACCACTATAAAAGCGCCATCAAGCGGTTTAGCCGCCAAAAAAAGCGTACAGTTGGGCCAGTTGGTACAGGCAGGGCAAACACTATTCAGCATCGTAAACGATAATAGTTTATTTATAACCGCCAACTTCAAAGAAACGCAGCTTACAGATATGAAAAACGGGCAAAAAGTTGAAGTTGAGGTTGATGCTTATCCTGATTTAAAAGTTGAGGGCGTGATTTATAACTTTTCGCCTGCTACAGGTGCTAAATTTTCCTTATTGCCGCCAGATAATGCAACCGGTAACTTTGTAAAAGTTGTACAACGCGTACCCGTTAAAATTAAAATAACCGCCGAAAAGGCAACTATGGATAAATTACGCCCAGGTATGAGTGTAAGTGTTTCTGTAATTAAATAATAATATAATGGCTGAAACAGGCTTTAAAAAATGGATCATCACAATAACTGTGATCACAGCTTCTTTATTGGAGCTGATTGATACCACTATTGTGAACGTTTCGTTGCCCAAAATACAGGGTAACCTTGGCGCAACCCTCGAGGATGTGGCCTGGGTGGTTACCGGGTATGCCGTGGCAAACGTAATTATACTGCCCATGTCGGGCTGGCTGGGTAGCAAATTCGGGCGGAAAAACTACTTCATTACGTCAATAATTGTATTTACCATAGCATCGTTTTTATGCGGTAATGCAACCAGCCTTAATGAGCTTGTACTATTCCGTATTCTGCAGGGCTTGGCAGGTGGTGGTTTAATATCAACATCGCAGGCTATTTTGATAGAAACCTGGCCCCGTGAACAAATTGGCACCGCTACAGCCCTGTTTGGTTTAGGCGCGGTAGTAGGTCCAACCGTAGGGCCAACTATTGGCGGCTACATTACCGAGCACATGAACTGGCGCTGGATATTTTATGTAAATATACCCGTGGGTGCAATGGCCGCTTTTTTAGCCTATACCTACGTAAGGGAAACGCCAAAGGAGGCAAAGGGAAAACCGATAGACTGGTGGGGCATTGCCTTGCTGGCGGTGGCGGTAGGCAGTTTGCAAACTATATTAGAAAAAGGCGAATCGGAAGATTGGTTTGCCACACCTTATATAACGGTGTTAACCATAAGCGCTATTTTAGGCCTAATACTTTTTATATGGCGCGAAATGAGCATCGATTACCCGATTGTTAACTTTGCCATATTGCGGCACCGCAGTTTTGCGGTAGGTATGTTTACCTCGTTCGTCCTGGGTTTTGGATTGTACGGCTCGGTATTTGTGTTCCCGATATTTTGCCAGAATTTATTAGGGTTCGATGCGCAGCAAACCGGCGAGATCTTGTTTCCCGGCGGGTTGTGTACCATTGTAATGATGCCTTTTATTGGTAAAATGCTCAATAAAGGCATACCTGCCCAGTTTATGGCTACCGCCGGTATGTTCCTGTTCTTTGTGTTTACCACTATGCTCAGCAACTCTACCCTGGCTATGGGGCCTCATAATTTCTTTTTGCCACTGATGATCAGGGGAGTAGGTATGGCCTTACTGTTTGTACCCTTAACAACGCTGGCCATTGCCGATTTGAAAGGGCCCGAAGTGGGACAGGGAACAGGCTTAAACAATATGATGCGCCAGTTAGGCGGTTCATTTGGTATTGCTACGCTAACTACAATTATCCACGTACGCCAGGGTGTGCATCGCAATAACCTGTTAACAAATATTACAGCAACCAACCCGGCATTGGTTGATAGGCTTAATAACTCGATGCATAGCTTTATGGCCAAAGGCCATTCGATAATTGATGCTACCCGTATGGCCTATGGCGCTATAGAGGGCGCTTTAACCAAACAGGTGCTGTTACTAACCTATGACGATGCTTACTGGATATCTGGCCTGGTGATGTTGTTTTCAATCCCATTGCTTTACCTGCAGCCATTCAGGAAATCAAATGCCAAAATGCCGGCAGACGCGCATTAATATCTGTAACGATAAAAGCCGTTCCACTATTACCTGGAACGGCTTTCCCCAAAAAAAATTAACAATTAAAATTTAATAACTCGCCCCGAGATACAATTGATTTTCAATAAAAAATAAGTGTAATTGAGGTTTGTTTAATCTTAGGCATAAATTTAGAAGTTTTTAATTAACAAACACAAATTTTATTAAGTAATTAAGTATTATTTATGAAAAAAACATGAAATTATCAGATCTCATGTTTTTTTTATGATAAAATATTGTGGACAGTTAAAAAATAACTTTGCCGGTAGCGGTAACCAACGATGCAATACGTACGGCATCAAAAATGCGCTCCTCAGTAGTCGCTAATTTTATCAGCGAATCTTCGTGCGCGTTTACACACATTTCGCAGCCATTTACAGCCGAAACAGCCAGGCTCATCAGTTCAAAAAATTCTTTGCCGGTAACAGGCTTCATCATTAACTGCATGCGGATACGGGCCGGAATCTGGGTGTATTTTTCCTTTTGTGTAAAATGCCTGAACCTGTAAAATACATTGTTTGAGGCCAGCAACGAGGCGCAGCCCACAGCTTCGCCAATTTCGGCCGCAGTAGCTTCCTGTTCTTCGGCGTATTTGGTAAAGTAGCCGGTAAGCGGCGTATTGTTGTTATTAACCGCGATGCTTAAACCCAATAGGGCGCACTCTTTGGCCGTTAAATGGGCCGATGTAAGCGTGCTGGTAAAATTCAACTTCAAATCGCGTAAATAGCGCGATTCGCCTTTCTCTAACAGGGTTAGGCTGGTTGTTCGGTAATCTTTATCTAATCCAATACTTTCCAGTATTTCCTGGATCACTTCGGTGCTTTCGTTCATTTTTTTATTGTTTGAGCTTAAAGCAGAAAGCCGAAGGCTTAAAGCTTTGAAGCGAATTTGATTTGATCCATGTCGTCATTGCGAGGTACGAAGCAATCCCGAACAATGTGGGACTTAGCATGTCGGGGATTGCTTCGTACCTTATAATGACGTGTTTTTAAGTTGCTGATTGTTAGTATTATTAATTATGTCATTGCGAGGAACGAAGCAATCGCGAACTTTGTATGGCGGACTTGCACAGTTCGCGATTGCCACGCTGCGCTCGCAATGACATAGTTGTTGTGTGGCGCTAAAGCCAATACGTCATCCCCGTTTTTTTCAGGATCATCCTGATGGTTACTCGCAATGACGGTCTGTTTTTGACGGTCTATTTTAGCTTTCGGCTTTATGCCTTCTGCTCTCAGCTCATTCCTTGCCTATAAAAAATCCCCGCACAATAATTAACTGTACGGGGAAATATGTTGTAGGGGGAATTAAACGGTAAGTGTTTCCTGGCCTTTTTCCCAGTTACATGGGCAAAGTTCGTCGGTTTGTAAACCATCCAGTACGCGTAAAACTTCTTTAACGTTACGGCCTACGCTTAAATCGTTAACAGATACCCAACGGATAATGCCGGTAGGATCAATAATGAAAGTAGCGCGGTAAGCAATCTTTTCAGTTGGCTCTAAAATGCCCAGATCTTCGGCCAATGATTTTGAAGTGTCGGCAAGCATCGGGAATTTCAAATCGCGCAAATCGTCATGATCGCGTCTCCAGGCAGCGTGTACAAATTCCGAATCGGTAGAAGCGCCAATTAAACGGGTTTCGCGGTCGCGGAACTCGCCATAGTTTTTGTTGAACTCAGCAATTTCAGTTGGGCACACAAAAGTGAAATCTTTTGGCCACCAGAACATTACTGTCCAAACGTTATCATCATTCACCAGGTACTCAGATGTAAGTGTTTCAAACTCTTTACCTTTTTCAAGGCTAACTACGGCCGTTTTAGAAAACTGGGGGAATTTTTGTCCTATCGTTAACATAAGTGTCTTTTTATTATTATTTATGCAAATATACTGATTTAAAAGTCAGCCTTCCATTCTAAAAATCTATACTATATAGATTTTATTGATAGTTTGATTTTTATGGAATACATTTTGTCTATACATGTCAATTTTGCATTTGCTAGGACTTTCAACATCAGCTGTTACCGTCTGCGCTGTCAATTTTTTCAGGGCGTTGCCTGCGGCCGGGCTTTTTGCTTATACTGCACGAGCATTAGCCACAGGCCGGTATCCGCGTCAATCCCTAACGCTTTTGTCTGAACCCGGATTAAACAGATTTATCTGATTCTTTGGATTTTTTTTCTCGTCTCGTCCTGAAAAAAGTCTCGTCCTGGAAAAGGTTTACACTTTTCTTTAACCCTATTAGTTGTTTACATTTTGATTTCCGCCCCGGCGAGGCCTCTGATGATCCTTGGGTTAAACTATCCGGCGTTTAGGCCACCCCAGCGGGGTGAAAGCTTTGTAGAAATAAAGAATTAGTTGTTTTGTGCTCCAGAGGAGCACTACCCCGCGTTTCGTTTTCCTATCCCTTAAAGACGGAAAATTTTTCATCTAACAAACTGACCACAATATACTTATACGATACTTCTAACGTTGATAAGAAAACCTGTCTCAATATCATGAAAATTAAACCTTTTCTCATTCTCGCAGCTTCTGCTATAATTCTGGCGGCGTGCTGTATCCTTTTTATCCGCAGTAAAAATCTCTCATCGTCCAAAAGCGACGAAATAGTGCAATATTTGACATCTTTTAAAAAAAGCTTTTCTAATGAGAGCGGGACTCAGCCGCTATTGGATTTTTTTAAGGATGGACGCGAAACCAAGGGCGTTTATGAAACATTGGGGGTGTTAACCGGGGCGCCGCAGGAAGATAACGCGTTACAAGAAGGGGGTTTTAAGGTTGATTTTAACGCGGATAAGGCTACCGTACGGTTTATCAATGCTGCGTTATCTGTGGCAACTGTGCCTGTTACGTTTAGCAAGGATGGTTTAGCTAAAAAATATTCGCAGGTTTACTTCACTGTTCAAAAAACAGGCCTGCATCAATATAAAATTTTAAAACTTGATGGCCGGGATTTTATAATAGCACATCAAAACTATTCCAATTATGTAGAAGAAAACCGGTACCCGGATAAGGAGGTGTATACCCCGGCAACCTTAAGCGCGTTTAAGGACGTTGCAGGTCTGCGCGCAAAATACGATAGTGTTATATGGTTTAGCCACCTAAACGGCAAAAATTGGTTTTATGTAATCAACGGAAAATGGGACTTTTACAAAGCGTTCAGGGAAGATAAGGACACTGCCAAAACTTACAAAATGGGCCTTGTGAACCCGCAGTTTAAAGAAATAATTCCCGTGGGTTTTGATGTGGTACATAATATAGGCGGAACCGTGCCCAACCTCGTTGAGGTAGAAAAAGATCACAAACGGGGGCTTTATGATCTATCGGGGAAGGTAATAGCACCGGTTGAATATGACCAGATCATGGCCGTTAAAAACGGCAGATACCTGGCTGCTTTAAAAAAGGACGACCACTTTTACTGGCTCAGAAAAGATTATACCATTTCCGATAAAGCCGACCTTCGGATAACAGATCTGTTAACCCAACTTAAACAGGCACCCCCTTTTACAGTAACCAAAAACCCGGGCAATGATGTAACCGAGTTTAATTCGCGGCGCATGCATGGGAGTATTTATATACCGCCATCATACCTTGTCGACCTGGGGTTAATACCTACCATAAAGGTGTTTGAAAACCCATTGAGGCGAAATGTTTTTGCATTTGGCGCAAGCCGCAGCTACAGGGTTGAAAGGGACGGTAAAGCTGCTGCGAAAGTTAACGGTGGCGGCAATTGGCTGCTGAGTTTATTTTACACCATAAAAAACCATTACATTGATGGCCGTTCGGGCTTATACACAGCCAAAAACCTGGTAATCATTGATAAAAAGCGGAATAAAGCTTACGGTTCGTCTGTAATTAATGCAGTGTCTGATAATGAGGGAGAGCCCGGAAGCTCGGCCGATTGTATGAAATATAAAGTAAAGGCATTGAATGATTCGTTATTTGAGGTAATGATGCCATCAAGGGTGCTTGTAAAATTACTTAATGGCACCACGCTTTACCAGATGCCATTTTACCATTACCTGGGCTTAAAAAAGAGTCGCTTGTTTGAACAAAACACCGGCAGGCAATTTGGCTTTACCAAAATAAGAAAGATGGCCGATAGTGACCTGAACGGATGTTACGTATACCTGGTAAAAGCCGATAAGGATAACTGGAAAAATGAGCAAGGCAGTATAAACCAATATGTTTTGCAGTATATGAAAAACGAGATCTATGCATCGTATAACTACGATTTTAAAGATGCCACATGGGCGGAGATATTTGGCGAAACCTTACCCGATTATAAAGCAAAAAATACAAACGTCGATGACTCGTTAACCGGCATCGATAAGTACAACATCAACTTTATAAACAGTAAATTAAAAGCAAACACACTGGCAGCCAAATAAGCGCCGGGAAATAAGGTTAAAATTTGGTTCTATGACGTTTTGTGTGGGTAACGCAGATGGGATGCTGATTAGCTTCTAAGGATATATTTTGTTGACACATCAAGGGCTTGTTCAACACGAATTAGAGGCGTAGCCTCGGCCAATCTTGTAACCACGGGTTTTAACCCGTGGAAAAAAACGAAGAAAACGATAGAGAGGAAGGTTCGATTCATATGAGCAATGCGTAAATATCGATTGAACAAATTAAAAATACTTGGATTTAGATCAAAATATGGGCCGTGCCGATAGCACTCTTTTCGTGTTTTGACCAATCATCCACGGGTTGAAACCCGCGGCTACAATATGTGTCGGGCCGATGGCCCTTAAAGAGAGTTATGTAGAAGCTAATTGAAATCGATCAACCCATACAAAGTGTCATAGAGCCTAAAATTTCTACTCATTGCTTTTCAAATAATTTAATATCTTGGTATCATGAAAACCAAACCTATCCTCATTATAACGGCCATTGTTTTGGTGGTTGCAGCAAGTTGTTTTGCATTCTTTAAATACAGGAGTCAAAATAAACCAGGCAAAAGCGAGATTGTACACTTTTTAAACGCTTTTAACAAACATATCCAGGCGGGCGATATTGATTCGGCCAAAACCTATTTTGAAGACCAGCAAAAGAGCAAAGCTGTTAAGGTATTGCTAAGCGTACTTACCAATAAAACCAATACCGGCGGCAAGGATAAGCCACTGTTTAAAACGAGCATGAATACCGAGGATGCAGTTGTAAACATCATTAACCAGGAGTTTGCAACGGCATTAGTTGTTACCCGGTTTAATCACGATGGCGTACTTGAAGATCGGTCGACCATTTTATTTACCATTCATAAACTGCAAGGGGGGCAATATAAAATTACCCAGGTGGATGCCAAGGGGTTTGTGAAAGACTATGTAGCTTTTCAAAACAAAATCTATATTAAAATTACCCCTGAGAAGGAAATCTACAGCGCTATTACCCTTGCCGCGTTTAAAGCAGCAGATCAGCTTAAAACACGTTATGATAGCGTTGTATGGTTCGATCATGTAAATCAAAAAACATTCTATTACGTAGTAAAGGGCAAATTTCCGGTTGATTTCTATAACCCTAATCCATATAAAACAAAACACGATGAGTTTAAAATGGGACTTGTAAATCCGGACCTTAAAGAGATAATCCCGGTTGAATATGATTTGATACACAATGTTGGAGGGACTGTAGATGGTTTAATTGAAGTTGAAAAAGGTGGTAAAAAAGGTCTTTATAACACTGGTGGTAAATTGATTGCTGATGCTGATTACGACGATATTTATCCGTTAAAAGCCGGTGAGAATTTAGCAGTATTGAAAAACGGCGGAGACTTTTTTTATCTGAAGGGGGATACTACGATATCTGATAAAATAACGGATTTTAAGATTGCCGACGCGATAACTCAAATTAAAACTTTTGGCGAATCCTATGTTTTATCAGAAAAGAGCTCAAAAAATATCATGGAATATAATTCGCGGGATTGGTCAACCTCGATTATTATATCGCCGTCGTATCTTGCCAACCTGCAGCTATTGCCCCGATTTATAGATTTTCCTAACCCGTTACGAAAATTATCAGGAACCGATTCAGAGGAAATGCAGGATGGCAGCGGGTCGATAGCCGTTTCATTTGATGGTGCAGGTAAAGAAGAAAGTGCTGATAATTGGTTCGAAAGCGTTTATTATACTATTGCCAATGATTACTTAGGCGGCCGCGGAGGGCTTTACCAAAGTAAAAATGTGCTTGTAGTTGATAAAAAGCGCAACCAGATATTAGGCTTTAATGCGGATTTAAGCTTAGGAGAAGAGGAAGATTTTGGAAACCTGACGGGTGATTGCCGCGAGAATTCAATCAAGGCGCTCAATGATTCGTTATTTGAGTTTAAAACCACATCGGATATTGGCGTTGTTTTACATGGCCAGGCTGAAGATATTGACGAGGGGCCTTTATACCATTACCTGCAAGTAAAGGATGGCAAATTTGTAGCATTGGAATCAAAAAGGGTATTCCCTACACAATATGTAAAGCTTGATGATTCATACTTGCAGGCTTGTTACACTTTAGGCATAGGGCCATATCCTAACAGAAAAACTAAAACGGTAGACCATTTGACTAAGGAAATGCTTCAATATATGAAAAATGAGATTTATGCTTCGTATAAATACAGGTTTAAAGCAAAAGAATGGAATGATGTTTTTGACTATCGCTTTAACTCATCTGATACCACAAAAAACGCGAATGTCGACGATTCATTAACCACTATTGATAAATATAATATTGCCTTTATTAACAACAAGCTAAACGAAAAACCATTAAATATTAAAAAGATCAATGCTTTAACTGCCAGATGAGTATTACCGCGAGGCTGTTAAGATACTTTGCTTTTATATGGATAGCCATTTTAAGCCTGGGTACCTTTTATGAGAGTTTTGCGCATAATCATGCTTTCTTTTTAGGGTTTAAACAGGCAGCCATTAAAACGGGCTGGTATATGCCGGCATTTTATTGCCATATTTTTGCCAGTAGCATTATATTGCTGGTTGGCTTTTTCCAGTTTTCCAAAACGGTATACAGCAACCGCAGGCTACACAAGGCGTTGGGGAAAATATATATCTGTGGAGTATTGTTTATAGCCGCGCCCGGGGCTTACGTCATGACGCTGTTTGTTGGCCGGGGTACTGGCGTTTTTATATCGTTCCTGGTGCAAAATACGCTTTGGGTATTATCAACTGTATTGGCATTTACATTTATCAAAAAAGGGAATATTGACGATCATGTTAAAATGATGCGCCGCAGCTACGGCCTGGCATTTGGGGCGGTAACCTTGCGCTTTTATATCCTGCTTTTCCACGTTTTTGGCAACGGGGTAAATTTTGATAATAATTATATCATTATCGCTTTTTTAAGCTGGGTGCCAAATTTAGTGTTGGTGGAGGTGATAAACTGGCGGAATAGAAAATATAACTTGGGTATATCTAAAGGGGAATGACATTCAAAAAAAGATTGTCATCCTGAGTTGTAAAATTTCGCGAAATTCTGAAGGTGGAATGACATACTAAAATAAAAGACTGTCATCCTGAGGTACGAAGGATCTATTCGCGAACTTTTCTATCGGTGAACTTTGCAATCGTTTTTGCATGGTGTAGAATAGATCCTTCGTACCTCAGGATGACAGGGAAATTGAATACGTCAAGGGCCTTTAAAGTATAAACTTCGTGCTCAAAAAATTGCTGTCATTATCATTCACAATATCGTTAAGCAACTGCTTATTGATTTCATTCATTTTAGTAGCAACGAGCGAGCGGATGGAGAATGCCCTTAATGCATCATGTACCGAAAGGGTACCCTCGGCACTATCTTTACGACCGGTGAAGGGGAACACGTCCGGCCCGCGCTGGCACTGGCAGTTAATATTTACCCGGCTTACCAGGTTCACAAACGGATCGATCAGCGATGAGATCTCCCTGGCGTCATTACTAAATAGACTCACCTGCATACCATGCGGCGAGTCTATCTGGTACTCAATAGGCTCTTCTATCGACTCAAAGGGAACAACCGGAATCACCGGACCAAACTGCTCTTCGCGGTATAGCTTCATTTTTTCATTAACCGGGTACACAATGGCCGGGTAAAAGAAGGATGCCACCGTTTCGCCGCCGTTTTCGTTAATTACTTTTGCGCCGTTGGCAATTGCATCTTCAACAATATCTGTAAGGTAGGCCGGCTTATGCGGTTCGGGCAAGGGGGTAAGCTTTACATCTTTGTCCCAGGGTAAGCCGAACGGGAGTTTAGCAACGGCCTCGCTCAATAATTTCAAAAATTCGTCGGCTACATCTTTTTGAACAAATATCATTTTTATGGCCGTACACCGCTGGCCATTGAACGATAGCGCACCCAAAATACACTCGTTAACAGCTAATTGCAAATCGGCATTTTTGGTTACGATAGCAGCATTTTTAGCATCCAAACTCAATACCGCGCGCAAGCGGTTTATTTTGGGGTGACGTTTTTTCAAGTCATTGGCTACCTTGCTTGATCCGATAAAGGCCAGCACATTTACTTTGCCGGAGGCCATCAACCCGGGCGTTACCACAGAACCGCGGCCATAAATGGTATTCACTACACCTTTAGGGAACGATTCCTGGAAAGCGCGTAATAATGGGTAATGTAAAAGCGTACCGTGCTTAGGTGGTTTAAAAAGTATAGTATTGCCCATAATAAGGGCGGGGATTAATGTGGTGAAAGTTTCATTCAAAGGATAATTGAACGGCCCCATACACAGCACTACCCCCAACGGAGAACGGCGGATTTGAGCGACCAGGCCCTCGGCCATTTCAAAACGTGACGATTGGCGGTCGATATCTTTCAGCGCATCGATGGTTGCATTGATGTATTCGATGGTACGGTCAAACTCTTTGGCCGAATCGCCATAGGATTTGCCTATCTCCCACATCAGCAGTTTTACTACCAGGCTGCGCTGCTCGCTCATCTTGTAAATAAAGCGCTCCATGCATTTAATGCGGTCGGCAATGCTCATGGTAGGCCACTCGCCACGGCCATTATCATAAGCTGCAATGGCTGCATCTAACGATTCAAATGCTTCCTTTTCGGTGCAAACCGGGTACGTTCCAATTAGCTTGCGGGCAAAATTCCCATCGGCATCAAAAAAGCCAATTGGCGAGTATACTTCGTTTACTTCGCCATCCCATGGTTTCATTTCGCCATCGCTCAGGTATTCACGCTGGTGTACTTCTTCGGTCTGAAATCCAAAGCCAATCTGGCTTTCGGGCACAAATATCGAAGTTATCTGATCTTTAAAACTCATATTTTATAGGTATTAGATTTTATAAAGGTAAAAAAAGCCTGCTTTTATAAGCAAGCTTTTTTATGGCCGATAAGCAGAATTGCGAAATTTGCAATTCAGGCACTCTCTTTATATAATACCATACCCGCGTGATAAAAAACGCCGTCTTTAAAATCACCTTCGGCTACAAAGCCGGTATCGTCCAGGTATTCAACGTGGTTACCTAACCTGTTATAGTAACCGGTGTAAGCGCTTTTTATATCGCCGCGCGCTTCATTGTAACGGCCGTTTGGTAAAAATTCATGGCGTATATAACCGTCTTTGGTTACCCAAACGCCTATGTGCTCATTATTTTTTGTGGTTAAAAACCAGTTGAGGTTGTTAATTCTTTCCATGTTTCCAAATCGTTTTGTACCGATGCTATTTTTTGGTGGGCCAGCTGATAGGCATCTGCACCTAAAAATAAATTCAGTGGGGCATCGGGTTGGTTTGCAATTTTAATCATCGCGGCAGCCGCTTTTTCAGGGTCGCCTGCTTGTTGCTGATCCATCTGGTTTTGATGCAGATTTTGCGAGTCGCGCACATTCTGATAAGCATCAATCGGGTTTTTAGGCGTGATTAATGATCCCTCGGAAAGGAAGTTGGTGCGGAAATAGCCCGGCTCAACAATTGTAACTTTTATACCAAACGGTTTTACCTCGGCATCCAGGGCTTCAGAAAAACCATTAACCGCAAATTTGGTGGCGCAGTAAATCCCAAAACCCGGATAACCACCAACAAAGCCGCCTATCGAAGAAATATTGATAATGTGTCCTGATTGTTGCGCACGCAGATAGGGCAATGCTTTGCGAATGATGTTTAGCGATCCAAATACATTTACATCAAAGTTGTCGCGGGTCTCCTGGTCGGTTGTTTCTTCCAGGCCGCCCAGCATGCCGTAACCGGCGTTGTTAACTACCACGTCTATTTTACCAAAAGTGCTGATGGTTTTCTCGATAGCTTGCTGTACGCTTTCTTCGCTTTTGATGTTAACGGCGAGTGGTAAAAACGCATCGCTGGTTACGCCTACTGCACTTTCCAGGTCGCTGATGTTTCTTGATGTGGCGGCTACTTTATAGCCTTGGCTTAATAGTTTTTTTACAAGGGTGAGTCCCAGGCCTTTCGAGGCGCCGGTTACAAACCATATATTTTGATTGCTCATGATTATACTTTTTTATGGCGAATTCATTGATTTTAAAATGATTTCACCGGGTGATTATTTGTGTTGATTATCGTGTGGTCTTTTTAGGAGCTATAAATACTTAAAAATCAGTGGCGCAGGTAGTGTTCTCCCATTCGTGAATCTCTTTGTACAGTCCGTCCAGTTTAGTTAGGGCGCGGTTATAGGCATCGCCACCTAATAGCAGGCGCAACGGCGGATTCTCTTCATAAACCACGTTGATGATACTTGCTGCGGCCTTTTCAGGATCGCCGGCCTGCTGGCCGTTCATGCTGAGGTATTTGCAATGCGAATGCCTCACATCTTCATATTCGGCAATAGGGTTTTGGGTAACTGTTAACGAATCGGCGGTAAGGAAACTGGTGCGGAACGCGCCCGGGGCTACTACGGTAACTTTGATACCCAGCGCTTTAACATCCAAAGCCAATACTTCCGACAGGCCAATTACAGCCGATTTGGCCGCCGCGTATACCGCCCATCCGGCACCGCCTGTAATACCTGCTATCGAAGCGATATTTATAACATGCCCCGAACGCTGTTTACGCAGGTAAGGCATCACAAACCTGATTACATTAAGGGTAGCAAATACATTTACATCAAAGGCTGCGCGGGTTTCGGTATCTGTAAGCTCCTCAATAGCACCGCCAATGCCGTAGCCGGCATTGTTGATAACCACATCCATCCGGCCAAATGTTTCATAGGTGTGCTGCAGGGCCAGGGATACGCTGCTCTCGTTAACCAGGTCGACCTGGAGGGGTAAAAAATCAGCACTGTTTGAACCAACGGCAGCTACAAGCTCCTGCTGGTTCCTGGAAGTGGCGGCAACAAGCTGGCCAGCATCCAGTAATTGTTTTACTAAACTGAGCCCGAAACCTTTGGAGGCGCCAGTGATAAACCATACTTTTTTGTTGTCCATAGTGTGTTTGTTTTTGATAAAACAAAGGTAATATGACAGCAAAAGGGAGTAATTACGCTATTCAAACCAATTATTACGAAATTCAAACATTTCTGAACCGGGAGGGCGTAACCTGGGTTTGTTTTTTAAAAAAGTTATTAAAATGCGTCGGCTCTTCAAAACCCAGGCAGTAGCCTATTTCCGAGATATTCCAATCAGTGTGGCGCAGGAGGGATTTGGCTTCGCTCAGCAGACGGTCGGCGATATGGTCGGTGGTGGTTTTGCCGGTGGTTTCGCGGATGGCGCGGTTAAGGTGGTTTACGTGTACCGATAACCGCTGCGCAAAATCGTTGGCCGACCGCAGTGCAAAGCGCTGCGAAGGCGTTTCTATCGGGAACTGCCTCTCCAGCAGCTCGGTAAATACCGATGTTATGCGCGATTTGGCATCGGCATGTTTATACACATTTTCGGACGGCTGGGTTTTAAGGGCGTAGTAGCACAATTCGGTAACGTAATTGCGGATCAGCTCATATTTGAAAGCATAATCGGTACTAATTTCGTCCGTCATTTTCTTAAATAAGCCCGTAACGTATTCGTCCTGAGCCCGGTCAAGCTGATATACCGGTTTGGCGTTAAGCCCGAACATGGGCAGTTCGCTCAAGCCATTGCGAAACCGCTCCACAAAAAACTCTTCGGTAAAAATGCAGAAAAAACCCGTGCGGTCGTCGCTCATGTGCTCAAACGTATAGGGCACAAGCGGACTAAAAAACATCAGCGAGGTGCCCGACAGCGTAATGCTCTTATCCGCATAATGGATAATATTTTCACCCCGCATCAGGCTTATTTTATAAAAGCTCCGGCGGCTGTAGGTAACCGGTTTGGCATTGGGGCCAATACAATCCTCAATTTTAAAAACATTAAAATGACCTATGTTTTGCTGCAGGTTATTGGGCAGCCAGTCAAATTTGTTTTTGTAAAAATCTTCAAGTGTTTCGGTAGTCATAATCAAAATTACAAAATTCAAACCACATGTCAAGTGGTGATTTTACTGTTCCGGCTTGGCAGCGACATTTTTCTTGTATTTTTTTACAATTTTCAGGTAATTTATAGTCACTTTTTGAACAATAATTTTCAAAAAAAATTAACTTTTATACAAAAAATTAAAACTCCACTTCTTTTACGTCGTCGCGGTGTGGTTTCCGAAATTTTGCAGCGCTTTTTTTGATGTAGGTAAAAATATCATAGTCGCTCATTTTGCGTACCTGGGCGGCGGCGGGCCGGTACTGGTTAATGAAGTGGTATAACGAATCGGCCTGCAGGCCCGTGAGCTGGGCCACCCGCTCGTCGCTAAAACGGCTATCCACATATTTGCCCTCTTCATCGCGGATGAGCGCCTGCTTAAACCTATAGGCATTGCTGTGTTTGTAAGTTAGCAGGGCGATCAGCTGGCTGGGCACAATGGAAACGCCAACCATAGGTATGGGGCCGACAGACGCGCCCGGCCTGATGATATCCGAAAACTTTGGCGGGTGGCTGTTAAAATCTTTGGCAAACTGAATGCGGGTGCTGATGGAATCTTTCACCCTATCGCGCCGGGCACTGATGTTTACCTGCTGCAGCTGAATAGTGGCCTGCTCCAATTGTACAATAATGTCAGTGGTTTTTGACGGGTCAACCGGTAATGCATACCGCTTGTAACCTTGCATCTTTACCCTTAAGGTATCCCCTGCCCTGGCTACGCTGATGCTAAAAATGCCCGCCATATCACTTATAGCGGCCGAACTGCCGGTGCTTATCAGCGCGCCGCTAATGCGCAGGCCGGTTGCCTTATCGGTTACTATGCCGTTTATTTTTTGCGCGTAACCCGCAAGGCTGGTGCAAATAAAAAATATGATAAGCAGGTGCCGCATAGGTGGTAGTGGTAAGTTCTAAGTCGTGAGCCCTAAGTCTTGAGTCGGAAGTTTTGAGTCAAAAGCCAGGCTTTTTGGGGCTTAAGGCTCGCCACCTGGGACTTCCAGCTTAAGGCTTTCGACTCAAGACTCAGAACTTCCGGCTTAGGACTATTAATGAGCGCCTTACAAATATAACCGGGCGGCAGCTTTCCTGTATTGCTTTTAACATCTTTTAACCAATTGGGGTACCGTCTTGCGCGGGTGTTTAAAAAATCAAACCAATCGTCTTTGGGTAACACCTTGTCAATGGCCCTGATGTTTTATGAATGTTAGGCCACTTCACCGGAAAAAATTACCGCTTAACCGTGTTATGCACACGTATATTTATTAAAGCGTGTTCCCGCTTTGTTTAATTCAATAAAATACGTTAATTTAAACACTTGAACCTGAACGAATTTTTAACCCGGCTGATGAATGATGGCGTAGTGTTACTACCACGCCAGATGACTGTTTTCCAGGAAGATGATGAACGCGCCGCGCTTGTATTACTAAATCAACTGCACGATACCGATAAACTGGAAATGCCTTATGCCGCGCCTGCATTTGAGCCCGGCGCTGCTTTATGGGCGGCTAAATTTCTTTTTTACGCTGCCCAATTGGTGCTGCTGCGCGATTTGGACGAAACCGTGATGGCCCAATACCTGCAACCATTTCCCGACGAACAATCTGCCGGTGCCGTTTACTCGGCCGACCTGGTACTGAGGCACCTGGGCAGCCTGTTTAAGCTGAGCAGCGGCATTGCACCCGATGATCCACTGGTTGTCTACTTAAAACAAACCGCAGCGGCCTGGCCATTCTCATCCGTTGGATTAAGCATCGAACCATCGGTTGATACCGGGGTGATAGTTGACCATCCATCGCTCAAATATACTTACCTGGACAGGATCATTGCACATCGCGATATTACACGTTTAAAAGGCATTGCCGAACAAAACACGTTGAAAGAAATTATGGGCATGCACCAGGCCCGGCTTTGGCCGGGTTTTGAATTGCTTGCCCTGCCCCATGATATTATTTTATGAACACAGCTATTACAACTAATCAATTCCCGATAGTAGATAAACTACTGGCGGTTTTAAACCATCTGAAGCAAACTTTTGTTGATAAGGACGAGATTATCGACCTGATGGGCATTTGCCTGGTTGGTCGCGAAAACCTTTTTTTATTAGGCCCGCCGGGTACCGCCAAAAGCGCCACCGTGCGCGAGCTATCCAAACTGCTTGATGGCAAAACCTTTGAATACCTGCTTACCCGTTTTACCGAGCCGAACGAGCTTTTTGGCCCGTTTGATATTCGTAAGCTGCGCGACGGCGAATTGGTTACCAATACCGAAGGCATGCTGCCCGAGGCTTCGCTGATTTTTTTGGACGAGCTGCTGAATGCCAACAGTGCTATCCTGAATAGCTTGCTGATGGTATTAAACGAAAAGATTTTTCGCCGTGGCCGCGAAACCCGGCAGCTGCCCGCGCTGATGGTAATTGGCGCCAGTAACCACCTGCCCGAGGACGAGGCCCTGCAAGCTCTTTTTGACCGGTTTTTGATCCGCGTGCGTTGTGATAACGTTGATCCGCAGCATTTGAATGCCCTGCTGAATGCCGGCTGGACACTGGAACAAAAAAAGGTGACCGAAAAGCCAGCCATCACCGCCGATGAGGTAAGGCAGCTACAGGATTTTACGGCCCTGGTTGACCTTGTTGAAATAAGGCCGCAGTACATCGAGCTCATCCAGAAGCTGCGCAATGCCGGGCTGCAGGTGTCCGACAGGCGGGCCGTAAAGCTACAGCGCCTGATTGCCGCCAGCGCTATCATCTGCAAAAGGCAAAAGGCCATACCATCTGATCTTTGGGTGTTGAGGCATATCTGGGATACCGAGGAACAGCGCGAGATCATCAGCAATATTGTGAACGAGGTGGTAAACATGGACGAGGATACACATGCACAGCACCCCCGCGCCTCGCTTAACGCCTTGCCCAATGCCGATGAATTGTATAGCGAAGTTCAAAAGCTAACGGAGCAATGGCAGGAGCCCGAAATTTCGATGGCCGACAAGTCGCTTATAAAAGACAGGCTCTCGCACATTAACAGCCGCTGCGAGTGGATAGGTAACGAAGAGCAGCGCAAATACGTGCAGCAGCCCATTGACGAGTTGTGGAAACAGATAATGCATACCGCATGAAAGAGTTGATACTGGTAATAGAAAACCGGTACCGGCATGCCTTGGGCACGATCCGGGGTATTCCGGGGCTTAAAGCGGCTATGGATGGCGATAACATCTGGCTCAGGGGAATTATGCCGGGTAATAAGCCGGATATTCAGCTTAACTCACTTCCTGTACTGCGATCTTACGAACTGGATACCGAAAACAGGCTGTTCCCGGCCGGCGGTTTAACCCCTACCGGGATCCTGAAAACGCTCGACTGGCAGCCCATCAAAATATTTATGCCGGTAACTATGCCGGTATCTGCCTTGCCCGGCCAGCTAAACAATAAAATGGAGCTGCGCCTGGAGCGATCGGGCGTATCGCACGAAGCCTTCGCCTTGCTAACCGACCTGGAGGATTGGAAAACATATGCAGATACAGCCCCGTTTACCCGGTTAAGGCAGCTGAGTTTCGCGGTATCATCATCGGGCAAAACATTAATTACCGGCCAGCCTTTGCCGGCCATCAAGGGGCAAACGTACTGGCGCAGCGGGCAAATGCTGCTACCGGCCGGTTATGATTTTAATCCGCCGGCAATTGCATCGCTCATAGCTACCCGGTTAACTGATGATAAGCAGGCGCTGGTATTATTTAACCACGACGGCAACTACCAGCAAGTGCCCTTAACAGATTTTGTACCTGCCAAACGTAGCGCGGTACGCTTAACGCGGGTGGGTTGATATGGATAATTTGACGTTGGATACAATGAAGTATTTTGCGGCCTCTCCTTATTATTTTTGGAAGTGGGCTGAAGGGGGAAAGGTAATTGAATTTAGTAATGGCCGTACGGTTTGCTACCGGGAAGACCTTGTTTTTATTTTAGAGTCGTTAAACTTATCCAGACCAATACCATTTGGCACTTTTATACTATTGTTTTGTGCTTGTAAGGACAACTTTGAAGCGATATATCCAATCGAGGAACTTATTCAGCAGATTTGCCAGCAAGCGCCATCCGACTATGATAAAATCAGGCTTGAAAACCTGGTTAGTTCTACACTATCTTTTTTGCGTGTAGTTAATTCACTGCCTTATCAATACCGGATGGGGTTAAAAAGAATCCCACTATATCAGGCTATTTTTGAGGATAACCATACCGGAGATATGGGAGAATTAAAAGCCCTGTTGCAAAAGTTTAAAAGCGGCGAGCTGGATGATATATTGTTTGCAACGGACACAAACCCAGATGCTGAAACCCTTGTAGGCGACCTTGAACCATTAAGGCAGGCACTTAAAGAATTCCCCACCAAAGAAGCTTTAGAACTCAAACTGCGCACCGGGCTAACCGCGTTACCCGGCAAGGCCGAAATAGAACTGCCTGCGCCGGTACCCGGTAACTTGTTTGATATTTTGGAGGCTGATGCAAAAACCGCGGGCATCAGTATGCTGGCCCGGCATATTATTGGCGCGCTTAGCATCCCTATGCATTTAAGCGGCAGCAGCGATCAATCTGTGGGCGGGGTTTCTGATATCAGCAATCGCGGGCATTATGATAAATTACTCCTGAGCGAACTTGCCCAGGACGATTTGCTGCTTACAGCCCGCCTGGCCAATAACGAGGCCTTGTTTCTGCAACGCGAAGAGCTGCCCGTAAACAATAGCCAGGAATGGCACATTCTGCTGGATACCACTTTAAAAATGTGGGGGCTGCCCCGTATATTCGGTTTGGCGGCCGGACTGGCTTTTAGCGAAGGCCGCAAAAAAAAGGAGGCCATGAATGCCTGGGCATTAGGCGGCAAACAAGCCACAGCAATAGATCTGCATAGCAAGGAAGGGATCATTCAAACATTAGAGCAGCTTGACCCGGCCCTGAATTGCGGCGCGCAGCTTGGTAAGTTTTTAAGTGATCAAAAAGGGCAAAAAGGCAAGTACATCATGATCACAGCGGCACATTATAAAGAGGATACTGCTTTCCTGGCCCATTTTTTACCGCTTAAAGATCAGCTGGATTACCTGGTTGTAGTAGGCCGCGATGGGCATATCGAGCTGTTTGAAACCCAGGGCGGCAGGCATAAGCTGCTTAACCAGGCTACTATCGACCTGGATAGCCTGCTGTTTGCCCGGCCCAAACGATTCTATAACAACACCAACAAATCGGCCTGGCCGGCCATGTTGCAGCACCGCGATTTCCCGCTGTATTTCCCGGCATCCAAAATAAAACTGAAGCCCGACGTGGTTAGGTTTAACCAGCAGCGGGCGGTAATTATTACCCAGGATAAACGCGTACTGCTTTGGCAAGCCAAAGACCGCGGCGCCATTGAGCTGGTTAACCATATAGAAACCGGCGAATATTTTTGGGGCGATGGCGGTGCCGAAACCCTGTTCTTACTGGTTAAAATACCGGCGAATGACTTTGTGCTTATCTACCAACTGGATATTATTCATTATACCTACAGCATGGTGCAATCTGTTCCGTTAAAAGCTAATGATGTGCGGTTTCTCGATAATCTATTCTACATTAAAACGAACGACGATATACCTACTATAAATCCGAAAACCGGGCAACGGGTTTTTATTAGTGATAACGAAAACAGGAGCATGATGGCATTTAGCCACATTAAAGTTACGCCACATATCAACCTCCTTAACCAGGCCAAAAAATTCATCAATAATGGTTATAGCGCAATCTGCTCGGCAACCAATGTTTATGTAAGCACCAATGGCAGGTTGTTTGTTGATCATCGCGATTTAAGGCTCGACCCTACAGGAAACCATTTGAGCTTTAAGGATAACGCCGGCCAGGCCGAATGGAGAAAGCCCTACAAGCAGGAAGCGGTACTGATTGAGCATTTGCCTAAAATAAAATTCAGTAAATTTATATGGGCAAACGGCAGCGAGGCCGTGGTTGATTCCAGGGGGCTGCTGCATTTAAAAAGTGCCGATGCATCCCTGCCCGAGGTAACTATTATATTAATTGTAGATAAAACTACCGCCTGCTGGGCATCTGATGGTATGGTTACCGGTTCTTCTTATTTTACCGATGCCCAACCAAATACCTATATAGCGGCGGGGGATTTTTATGACAACTATATTCAACCTTTTATTGATAAACTGGCCTAACCATGCAGCTGCAATTCAAATATAGCCAACATACCAACCTCCCTGTTCACGCGGCATTTGTGCCGGGTGAAAGGGCTGCAGATTGGTTTGCCCACATGGATACCTGGCAAACCGACCTGCAAACATTAAGCTGTTACCTGCTGCCGCACAGTATAGCCAACAACCAGGCGAGCGGTTTATTTGTGGTATTTAACGGGGCCGCACCTGCCGCCCAAATGATCAGGTATCCGTACGGTAAACTGGCCGACAAACTGTTTATACCAACAAACGCTGTTTTGTACCCGGTTACAGGAACCGACGAATTAAAAAAACTGCTGCTTTGGGATGTACAGGTTTTTCACCCACATATAGGCCTGGTGGGTTTTGAAGCAAAGGACAAAATTGAACTTGCAGATTTTATAGGCCTGCCCCAGCCGCATCATCAAAACTGGGACCTCGCCCATCCTGGTTTAAACCCATTGCCCGGCTTGCAGATGATTGGGCTGGAGCCTGATGAAAACGCCGACATGCTGGATACCCTGAAAGAGGATGTTGGCAGCGTACCGCTTAGCCAGATCCCTGATGTAACGGAAGAAGGCGAATCGCCGGCATCAAAAAATATAAAAAAAACAACCAATGCCATAGCCATGGTTGGCCTGTTTTTTTTGCTGGCCCTGGCGTTTATTGGTAAAGTTATTTTCACGGTGCTTGCCGCTATTTTTCCTATTTCGGCCAGCCCCTACCGCCGGCCGAAAAAAGGCCTTTTACAGGAATTGGAAGACTGGGTAAACCGCAAAATTACCGATTTGCAAAAACAGCGCGACAGCGAGCTGAACCGCCTCATGAATTTGTTTGATAAAGATGCCGACGAAGCCTTGAAATATGCAATTCCGTTAAACAGCCCTTACCTTGATCGTGGCGTTGCCCCGCCATCGGGAAAACTTAGCCGCCGAACGCTTGATTTTAACCTGCGCGGCCTGGGCGGCGGCGGCAGGGTTGATGGCTGGGATTTAGGCGAATACCGGCAGTTGTTGTATAAAAAGTACGAGCAATCGGCCAATGAGGCCATAGCCGCCGGCAATTTCAAAAAAGCAGCCTATATTTATGCGCACCTGCTGGGCAACTTTTATTTAGCCGCCAATGTGCTGCAGCAAGGCAAGCTTTACCGCGAGGCGGCAGCCATTTATAAAGACCATTTAAATAACAAGGCAATGGCCGCCGAATGCCTTGAAAAAGGCGGCCTGCTAACTGAAGCTATACCGCTTTATATTGAACTGGATAACCCCGAAAAAGTGGGCGATTTGTACAGCCGGCTTGGCCAGCGCGATAAAGCTTTAAAGTATTATGACGAGAAGGTAAACCGCCTTACCACTGCCAAAGATTACCGGCAGGCCGCCAAAATAACGCTTGATAAAATACAGCAAAAAGACGACGCGCTTAATTTATTGATGACCGGCTGGCAGGATACCAACAACCCGGAAGCCTGCCTGGCGGAGTATTTTAATTTGGTGCATGACCCCGAAAACAATACCCTGCCGCAGGAAGTAAGGCGCGTATATGCCAATCATGTTCCCCGCTTAAAAAAATCGGCCTTTTTGAATGTGCTGGCGGATACCAGTAAAAAATATAACAACCGGGAATTGGAAGCTACCACCCTGAATATAGCCTACGAAATTATAAGCGTACAAATAACCCAGGGCGAAATGAGCGGGCTAAAGCTGATGAACAAATTTGTGCCCGGCGACAGGTTGCTTACCGCGGATGCTAACCGGTTTATTGGCAGCCAGGTGCAATTGCCCAAGGTTAATAATAAGGCCACGTATCTTAATATCCGTAATGATAACAAATGCTTAGACCTTGCGGTATACCACGACCAGATAATTGCGATTGGCGAAAAAAACGGCGATCTGGGCCTGATGCGGGCTAACTGGGAGGGTAAAGTAAGGTACGAGTATCTTTTTAAAATAAAACCTCGTGCGCAGCCATGCTGGTTGTTGGCCGATGCCGGCCTATCAGATGTGGTAATGGTTGTCGGCAACGGGGTTCCCGTGCACATCAATAAGCAATTAAGCGATTCTTATTTTGAGCGATCATTAAAACTGCAAAGTTTAAACTGGCTGGATGAGCGGGCGCTGGCCTGCTGTTTTAATGGCAAGGGTATAACCATGTTACATTATGACACAGGCTTGTTACTTAGCCACTTTTCATCGGATGGCGAGAAAAAAAGCACCAACATGTGTGAGTTGAATGGCCAACAGATAGGTTCAGGCGACTCCGGATTCACCCCGTCGGCTATGTTTTTTCGCAAAGATCATTTTTATTTTTGTGCTAATGCGGATTTGATTAGGATTAGTGTGAGCGGCGAAGCAGAGCTGTTACATGTGGAAAGCAACATCATCAAATTTGATGTGAGCGGTCATCATACAGCCTTGAAGATAGCCCTGTTAACCAATGACGGCTGTGCAATAGTTACCCCAACTGTTAAAGGGTTAAACATGAGCACGGCGTTTTTTGCACAAGACACCGCCGCGCATGACCTCAAATTATTAACCGACAATAAACTGGTAATAGCCGGCGGCAAACAAGCCCAGGTTTACGACATTAGCGATGATGCACCCCGGCTAATAACTACGCTGGCTACCGAAAATGCAATAGAACGTATCATAGCCATACCTAAACGACATCATTGTGCATTTTTGGAGGCGGATAACAGGATCTCGGTTTATAATATTGAGGAGTAACGGATAGGGAGAGCAGCTATTTAGCTTATATCCGGTATTTTGTATTGTTAACGTATCGCGATCAAAAAATCTATTGCCGGCCAACCTTCAAGTTCAATCACGATAGTCGGGGACATTGGAACAGCGGTACACAACGAAACAGCCGGGCGGCAGCTTCCCTGTATTGCCCCCGCATCATACAGGTTGCAAAAAAATCAAACAAATCCACCTCACGTTTACTTATTTAATACAAGCTTTGTTTGATGATTTTTATTTCGTCAATAACTTGTAACTTGCTTCATATTAACCAATAAAACATTACCCACTATGAAAAGTATCACATTCAAAAAATCGTCTATGCTCGTGTTATTCAGCATCGTGATGTCGTTTGCAGCTATCGCCCAGGAAAAAGCAAGCCCGGCCGCTACCGCCACCGGCACTATAAATGGCGCTACGGTAACCATAGTTTACAGCAGCCCCGCGGTTAAAGGCCGCACCATATGGGGCGGGCTGGTACCTTACGATAAAGTATGGCGGGCAGGCGCCAACCAGGCAACCATTTTTACTACCGATAAGCCCTTAACCATACAAGGCAAAGCCATCCCCGCCGGCAAATACAGCCTTTACGCAGTACCGGGCGAAAAGGAATGGAAAATCATTTTCAATTCGCAAACCGGGCAATGGGGCATTAACCGCGATGGTACCACCACCCAGGACCCTGCAAAAGATGTAGCGGTGGTAACCGTTAAGCCCGAAAAATCTGTCGGCACCAGCGAACGGCTAACCTACACCATATCCGGAAAAGGGTTTCAGCTAAACTGGGAAAATTTAACCGTGCCTGTAGCGTTTGATTAGAAGCTAAAAGCAGAAGGCAGAAGGCAAAAAGCAGAAGGCAGAAAACATCAAACAAAAAGCATCAAACAGGTATAATCTTAAAGCCGAATGCAGAAAGCATCAAACTAATGCATGGGCTTCAAAAACATGTATAACAGGTTACAAAAAAGCCGCCCCAACTTTATTGACGGGGCGGCTTTTTAAATTCAGTTGTTAAAAATTACTTACTTGTCTTTTATAAACTTGCCAAGGGCTTTGCCAGCTGTGGCGTATGATTCAGACAGCCTTGAGCCGGTGTCATAGTCATAACCGCCGAAGGTGCGGCCGGGCGCCCTTTCAACCGATATGGTGGCAATTACTTTGCTCCTGTTAGCCGTTTCAACAATTACAGCGTCGCCGCTGATCTTGGCGTTTTCGCGGCTGATGTAAATATTGTAGCCGGGCTCGGTAAAATAAGTATTAAATATAATGGTGTATTTGGCGGTTTTGCTTTGGCTCATCATGGAATATTTTTCAAATAACTCCATAAATTTAGGCTCAAAGTTAGCTTGCCTGTCGCCCACCCATGATTTTACCCAAGTATCGCCCCTGCCATCTTCTTTTTTATTATAATCTGCTTTTTTGCGTTCCAGGTACTCGGCTTCGTCTTTGTATTTGCCAACGGCCATGTTGTTGTAAGTAAATTCGACATTGACGGTTGTTTCGCTTTTTAGCGGCGTAAAGTCGCCATCTTTCAACTTAACTTTCTGGGCCATAGAGGTTGCCGAGAACGATAGCAGCGCAATAAACGCCGCCCCTGTAATTAAAATTTTCATTTTGTGATTAGTTTTGATTTGGAAATAAAGCTATATAAATATTTTGATTAAACAATAGGGATTTTTGTGAGGGGTTGATTGGGTTGGATTGAGTTGATAGGTTTAACAGACGTTAAAAAAACCGTCGCTGCCGCAAGGCTCCAGCCTTGTGGCCCGCTGATAGGTAAACGCCATGCTAAGTAATGAATATGCCAATCCCGGGTGTTTGTTTATATCCGGGATTTTGTATTTTTAAACGGAGTAAAGAGCAATACAATAGCATTAAGGTTAACAACACACATTGTTGATTGTCCTAAAGGCATGGTGTATACTTAGCATACGGGCACACAAGCCACGAGGCTTGCGGGCAGCGGTGGGTTTTCAATCGCGTCGTGTTGTTAAGAAAAATAAGATGATAATAACGATAGTACAATTAATCCGCCATAGGCACACAAACCGTAGAGTGTCCATCTGCGCAATTCTTTAGATTTTCTGTAATATCCATCCGCATAAAAATTCCCCGAAAACAGGAGCATTAATAATCCGGGAAATAGTAACGCAAAAAATTTTGCGGCCGGTCCGAGCGGGGCATTTGACTTAGCTGTGTCAATTTCCTGTTTTTGATTGATCACTTCCTCAGCTATTAACAACTGCTCATCCGAAAGATTTCTCTTTTTAAATTCAATATCCGCTGCTTCAAGAGCTAATCGTTGGTAATGTCCGGGTTCGCTATTGATGATTTGCAGTAGTTCTGCATCCGTCCTTTTTGACATTACCTGTTCGAATTGGTTGCTCATCGTGTCGATTTAGGTTGGCTTAAATGATTTACTTTAAAATAATATTTACAATCCAAATCTAACAACTTTAGCCCTAACGGTTTTAAACTTTTTCAGTTTACTATAGGGCACAAACCAATCACGGTTTGGTTCCTGCGAACGTATGGCGTGCGGCAATATCGGGGGAGTTGAAAAAACGACACCCTTGGCTGTAAAAACATACATGCTGAACAAGGTGCGCCTCTGCAGGGTATCAACCGATGTTTTTAAATCATTAAAAGTGCTTTCATCCTCTTCGGGTATAGCTGATTTATCGGCTATGATACGCTGTTTAAGAATGTGTTTGTAATTTTCATACAACCAGGTGAGGCCGGCAGGGATCAATTCCTTTTCAATTGGGTATGCTTTACCGGTGTGTATATCAAGCGTATGCCACCGCCGGTAACTATCGGGATATGCACCCGTCGTCTCAAAAAAAAGTTTGATGGATATTATATCGGCCCCCAGGTATGCCACCTCATAATCTGACCAGGTTATTCCGCAGCCGCAATTTTTATAATTGGCAACGACAGTGTCCAGGTCATCGCCATCAAACAAGTTTTGATAGCTCAATGCTTTTTTTAAAGCAGGATAGCTGCTGTTTACAACAGGGAGCCGCAGCGTGTCGGTTTGGGATTGATATTTAAGCCGTACTATTTTTGTTGATATGATGGCCGGATGCCTTTGCTGTGCATAAACACGCGGAACCAGCATGTTTATACCAAGCAAAATTAACCATATGGCGTAGCGCAATTTCACCTATCTTGCTGCCATTACCTCATTCGTCAATCTTACGAAATCCTCCACGCTCAGGCGTTCGGCGCGTAGGTCGAGTGTTGGGTTGTCGGTCATTTTTTCTTTGTTAATGAGGGACGATATGGCGTTGCGCAAGGTTTTGCGGCGCTGGTTGAAACCGGCTTTTACAATTTGCCAAAATAGTTTTTCGTCGCAGTCGAGGTTTTCGGCCTGGTTGCGGGTAAGGCGGATAACTGCCGAGAGTACTTTGGGCGGCGGGTTAAATACACCGGCCTTTACGGTAAACAAATACTCTACTTTATAATAAGCCTGTAAAAACACGCTCAGGATGCCATACTCCTTGCTGCCCGGTTTGGCAGCGCAGCGTTCGGCAACTTCTTTTTGGAACATGCCAACTACCTCGATAACCTGGCTGCGGTTATCAAGCACTTTAAACAAAATTTGCGATGAGATATTATAGGGGAAATTACCGATGATGGCGAAGGGCTTATCAGTAACGGTTTTAAAATCCATCTCCAAAAAATCGGCATTCATGAGGCGGGTACCCAGCTGGGGATATTTCTTTTTAAGGTATTGCACCGATTCATCGTCGATATCAATCACCGAGGTTTCATAGTCGGTTTTCAGCAATAAAAAATCGGTGAGTACGCCCATGCCGGGGCCAACTTCCAGCACGTGGGTAAACCGGTCTTCGGGTTTCAGGCTATCCACAATTTTGGATGCAATATTTTTATCGGTTAAAAAGTGTTGCCCTAAATGTTTTTTTGCCCTTACCAATGTCATTATCTGTCAAATATTTGAGCAAATTACGTGATATTTGCGCATTGATTGGGAACAAATGTTTTATTTGCAGGGGGGAATAGTAGCAAGTTTTAGTATCAAGTATCAAGACAGGGGTAAAAAGGAAGTGGTGAGTGGTGAATGGTGAGTGGTTAGATGAATCAAAAATCCTGAAAAATCGCTTAATCCAATGAATCCCGGTTCAGATAAATGCGTTAGGGATTGAAGTGGATACCGGCCTGTGGCTAAGGCCTGTGCAGTATGAACGTAAAGCCCGGCCCGCAGGGAACGCCGGGGAAGAAGAATCAAGAGTTAAGAGTCAAGAATCAAGACGGGAGCGTTTTAGATTAGTAGATTAAAAATAAGAATAGAAATAGGCCTGAGCATAATTTTCGGGTAAACCAATATAAATTCAATCACGGATTAATCAGTGAAATCACCCCAAAAATCGGTGAAATCATAAAAAATCGGTGAAATCATAATAATCATGAGCGATAAAATAAAAGTAGGCATTAGCATAGGCGACATTAACGGAATAGGCCTGGAGATAATTATTAAAACCCTGGCCGATAGTAAAATTTATGATTATTGTACGCCTATTGTTTATGGCCATACCAAGGTGGCATCGTTTCACCGCAGGGCTACTAACGTTGCCGAGCTTAATTTTCAGGTAATTAACGACCCATCGCAAACGCAGCATAAAAAGCCCAACATGATCAATTGCTGGGAAGAAGACGTAAAAATTGAGCCCGGTATGGTTACCGAAGCCGGTGGCAAATACGCGTTTTTATCATTGGAGCGTGCTACTTACGATTTAAAGGAAGGTTACATTGATGCGCTGGTTACCGCGCCTATTAACAAGGATAACATCCAGAGTGATAAATTCAACTTCCCCGGCCATACCGAGTATTTGCAGGAGCGCGATGGCGCAGCCGAATCGTTAATGTTTTTGGTGAGCGATACTTTGCGGGTTGGCGTGGTTACCGGCCATATCCCGGTATCAAAAATATCTGAAAGTATTACAGTTGATAAAATTGTGGCCAAGCTTAAGCTGATGAACCACAGTTTACAAAACGATTTCTGGATACGTAAACCCAAAATTGCCGTACTGGGGCTAAACCCGCATGCCAGCGACAACGGTTTAATTGGCCACGAAGAAAAGGACACCATTATACCTGCTCTTGAACTTGCCCGCGATAACGATGTGCTGGCTTTTGGCCCGTACCCTGCCGATGGCTTTTTTGCCAACGGTACTTACCTGCAGTTTGATGCGGTGCTGGCCATGTACCACGACCAGGGGCTGATCCCCTTTAAACAAATTGCTTTTGAATCGGGCGTTAATTTTACCGCGGGATTGAAGTTTGTGCGCACATCGCCCGATCATGGTACGGCTTATGACATTGCCGGTAAAAACCTGGCGTCGGAAGTTTCGTTCCGCGAAGCTTTATTTACTGCTATTCACATAGTTAAGCACCGCCGCGAAACGCTGGAGCTGAACGAAAACCCGCTGGCATTTAGCAAGTTGAGTCGCGACAGGGACTAAAAAAACCCTTTAGTAACCATAATGTTTCAATTTAATTACCGTTTAGTTAAAACATTTGCTTTACTAATGCATTTACTTCCTTGATGAATACTTTTTCGGACCGGATACGATCCATAGATGCTTTTCGTGCCTTTACCATGCTGCTCATGATTTTTGTGAATGATCTTGACGGTATTCCGGGTACGCCGCAATGGCTCAAACACGTTGCCGAAAATGCCGATGGCCTGGGCCTTGCCGATACCATTTTTCCGGCGTTTTTATTCATCGTAGGTTTGTCTATCCCCTTCGCATTTCAAAACAGGTTAAAAAGCGGCAATTATAAATTGCTGGCGCGCATAGCCAGCCGGTCGCTGGCACTGGTGTTTATTGGTTTTTTTCACGCCAATATGGAAACCTATAATGACGCCGCCACCGCGCTGCCCAAGCCCGTATGGGAAAGCCTGGTTACGTTCAGTTTTTTCTTTATATTTTTAGATTACGGCAAAGAAACCAGCAACCTGAAGCGTTACCTGTGCCAGGGTTTTGGCGTAGCGCTGTTGATTGCCATGTCGGCCCTGTACCGCACCTCCGATCCGGGGCATACCTGGCTGCATTTTACATGGTGGGGTATCCTGGGTTTAATAGGCTGGAGTTACCTGGTGTGCGCGCTTATTTACTACTACTCGGGCGGGCATTTATGGATACAGGCTACAGCCTGGATATTTTTCATGATGTTTAACATGGATGTTCATTTTGGTTTCCTGAATTTTTTAGAGCCTATACAGCAATACGTTTGGATAGCCGGCAACGGCGCTATGCAGGCTTTTACCATGGCAGGGGTGTTTGTATCGGTACTGTACATGCGCCTGAAGGCCAACAACGAGCTTAAAATGTTATGGGCGGCACTAATACTCATCGCCATCATATTGTTTAACCTGGGCTTTATTGTGCGCTACTTTAGCGGCGGCATCAACAAAACAAGGGACACTCCTTCATGGGTTTTAATTTGTACCGGCATCAGCCTGATAGCCTATGCCATATTTATTTTTGTGGTTGATTTTAAACACAAATACAACTGGTTTAAAATTATTGAACCTGCGGGTACCAATACTTTTACCTGCTATATTGTACCTTTTATATTTTACCCCTTATACGAAATGAGCAACATTGGCTACCCCGAGTACCTAAGCCAGGGAACCGGAGGGCTTATCAAGTGCATTGTTTTTGCCTTTGTAATGGTATGGCTTACCGGGCTGCTGGATAAGATAAATGTAAGGCTGAAGATTTAGTGTTAAGTCAATAGTACTAAGTCGTAAGTCTAAAGTTGAGTTTTTTCTTTTTGACTTAGAACTTAAGACTTTGGGCTAAATACAATCCGTTAATTTATCATTGACGAGATATGATCTGCCCCCCGCCCGCTCATCGCGGTTGATTTAATTTCCTTCTTCTTTTAAAAAAATAATTGCACCTTTGCAGTAATTCCTTAATTGTTAACCCATAATAATCAGGAATCATGACGCAGAGTATCTCATCCATATCCCATTAGTGCGCTACCCGAAACAGGTGGACAGCAACCCTTTTTTACTGATTTAATTTTTTAGGAGCCGTTTTTTTAACGCCTCAAGGTTTTGCGTGTCGCCGGATTTTTTATGTTTCGTGGTTTGCCTGCACTTTCAAAATGGGTATATCCGCTACGGCGGATGAACTTTTGAAAATCATTAACAGATTGGCAAAAAAACTAAACGAACAAGTCCGATGGACATGCATGATTGGCCGTACATTAAAAAGTCGGCCCGGAGAAAGAAACGGCTCGTAAAAAAAGATTTCGATAAAAAGTTAATGCAGCTAAACAGGTGCATGCAGGCGTTGAGTGATCAGATCGGGAATCTGAAACCAGTTATATTGGAACACCCCTATCAGCGCGGCTGGATGCGCTCCTTTATTTTGCGCACGGATGTCGCCCGGAGCGATAAGGCCGAATTTTACCAGGCGCTTTTGGATAAGATCAACACTTATTGCTGGCATTACGACAGATCATTTAAGAGAAGAAAAATCCGCAAAGGGACATATCAGTATTATGATGTTAAGCTCCACCAACTGAGGGAGCTATCTCCCGAAGATTTCCATGGCGACAAATTGAAGCTATCTGACCACGAAAAGGACTGCTTTTATTTCAAAGAAACTTGGAATAACAAGTATAACCGCTGGGAGAACAAATACGTATTTGCCGAAGCCTGGCGATATGTTTTGACGATAAAGCCACACATAGTTTACGCCAAATGGCAAATTGACGAAGTGCTTGAACAAGAAATCAGCGAGATACAAAGCCATATTAAAAGCTACTACCTGCAACCGCGGATATGGAAACTGAAGGGCGGCAAGTATAAATATTGGAAAGGCGATTTCGAAGAGCAAGAAAAATACAAGAACGAATTAAAAAACAAACCCGTGTATACCTTAAAAGAGGAATACCTTGGCTATTAAACAGCTCCCTTATGGGCAATTTAAAAACAAAAGAATTAGATAAAATAGGCTATACCGGCGATGCATTAAAAAGCCTCGCCATCAATGCCGTAGCCAGGCACTATAAACACAGTAATAAAGCCGATGTAATGGCATTATTAACAGCTGTGCGGGATAACCCGGCTGCCTATACCGGCGATGATCAGTTACAAAAAATAGCAGAAGCATTTATTAAGGGTGAAGCAGAACCGGCATTAAAAACATTTAAGCTGATGGACGAGCCAGCCCCGATTAAAATTTATGGGGCAGATGAAATTGAGGATATCGCCAAAAAGCAAATGAACCTGGCACTGTCATTACCTATCAGTATCCGTGGGGCATTAATGCCCGATGCGCACAGTGGTTATGGCTTGCCTATTGGCGGCGTATTAGCTACCCGCAACGCGGTGATCCCCTACGGAGTAGGTATGGATATTGGCTGCCGCATGGCTTTAACTATTATTGATGCAGATGAAAAATTTATCAAACGGTATGAACATCAAATTAAACAGGCTATGGGCAAATGGATACATTTTGGCATGGAGGGCAGCCTGGCTGTACCCCAGGATGATGAGGTATTGGATAGCCCCCTGTTTAATAAAACGCCGCTGCTTAAAAAACTGCATGGTAAAGCTATGCAGCAATTAGGCACATCGGGCGGGGGCAACCATTTTGTGGAGTTGGGTGTGATAGAACTGGCCGAGAATAACGCCACGGGCTTACCGGCTAAAACCTATATGGCTTTGCTCTCCCATTCGGGTAGCCGCGGGCTGGGGGCAAATATAGCGCGCCATTATACCCAGGTGGCCATGAATACCTGCAAGCTCCCGCGTGAAGCTCAGCCCCTGGCCTGGCTTGATCTGGATACCGAAGCCGGGCAGGAATACTGGTTAAGCATGAACCTTGCCGGCGATTATGCCAAGGCTTGTCATGATAGGATACATAGCAACCTGTTAAAAGCCCTGGGGTTAAAAGCGCTCTGCAAGGTAGAAAACCACCATAATTTTGCATGGAAAGATCAACTGGCAGATGGCACCCAGGCAATTATCCACCGCAAGGGGGCAACGCCCGCACATGTTGGCGAGTTGGGCATCATCCCCGGCAGTATGGCTACTCCTGCTTATCTGATAATGGGTAAGGGCAATGCTGATGCCCTATACTCGGCATCACATGGTGCGGGCAGGGCCATGAGCAGGCAGGATGCTAAGGGCAGCACCACCAAATCGGCCATGAAAAAAATGCTGGCGGGGGCTAATGTAACACTCATTGACGGCAGCGTAGAAGAGAACCCGGCTGCCTATAAGGATATTGAATTGGTAATGAAAGCGCAAACCGAACTGGTTGCCATACAGGGCAAATTTTGGCCGCGCATAGTGCGCATGAATAAAGAATAGTAAAATGAAAAAATTAATAATACAAATAACAGCAGGCAAAGGCCCGCTGGAATGTTGCCTGGTTGTAGCCAAAGTGCAGGATTTGATGCTGAAACAGGCCTCCGGTGCCGGGCTCAATCTGTCGGTGATAGAAAACAAAAAAGCGGAGTTAAATGACACGTTGTTATCATCAACACTCCTGTTACAGGGCGATAATTTAGATGGATTTATAAACGAGTGGAACGGCACCATACAATGGACGGCGCAAAGCCCTTACCGCAAATTTCACAAACGTAAAAACTGGTTTGTCGGGGTTGGCATTTTTAGTGTCGGCGAGCAGGTGAAGTTTAATCCTGGTGATGTAAAGTTTGAAACTATGCGGGCATCGGGCCCCGGCGGTCAAAATGTAAACAAGGTAGAAACAGCAGTACGCGGGACACATACTCCTACGGGATTGCAGGTATTAGCTATGGACAGCCGCTCGCAATTACAAAATAAAAAACTTTGTATTGAGCGCCTGGAGGCAAAGCTAACGGCCATACAAGCCGAAAAACAAATAGCCCTGCGGAGAGCCAATGGATAGCGCACCATTCCTTAGAGCGAGGCAATGCGGCGAAAGTAATCAGGGCGGCATTGTAGATGTATCCGACTGCTAAACGCTAAACCCGGATCGCATCGCCCAGACTTCCGAAGTTTCAAAAACTTCGGAAGTCTTCTTTCCCCTAACTTACTTTCCCATTAACCCAACCACAAAATAAACCTCAATAGCCTCGCACAGATTTACGAAGTTTTGAAAACTTCGTAAATCTTCTTTTCGCGAATTACTTCCCTCCCATCAAACCAACCATAAAATCCAACGCGGTTTTATCGGGCAGTGGCTTGGCTGCCGGCGTTTCGCTCAATATCATGATCTGGTTATCCGTGGTATTATAGGCAAGCCATACAGGTAAACCCTTTCCATTGGGATTGCCGGTTTTGGCAAAGTTTGTCCAATAGGCCGACATTGTTGCGGCAAGTTGCTGGTCGACAGGCTCCCATGGGCGGTTCAGGAATTTGAGGTTGTTATAGGCGTATGCCACCTCGCCGGTATGGAATGCGCCGTATTTTACAAAATCGGGCGTGGCAGGCAAGCGGCGGGTAAATCGGTAAACATATACTGTAGCTTGCTTTTTATCGCTTTGCACATTTGCCCAGGTATAATTTTGGATACCAAAAATTTGATCCCGGCTGATGTTGATCTGCGATCTCGCGGCTTCAGCGTCTGTATTTCCGGGGTAATGTTGTAAAAAAGCGGCGGCTTTATCGCCGTACTGTTCGGTTATTTGCTGCTTATATTCTTCGGCGGTTTTTAGTTTGCCTACAAAGGCATCATCTTCGTTCCAGCCGGTAAGTAAGGGCACTGCGTTTTCTTTGTTATCTGCAAAAGTTTGCGCGACGGTTTGGGGCAATACATATCCATCTATAATTGGGCGCGCCTGCCATTTATTAAGCAAGCCGGCAGCCGGGATATTCCGCATATCGGCAATGGAATTTGCTTTCAAGTCTTGTGCCAGTTTTACGCCACTCTGTTCGGCTTGCTGCAGGGTTGAATTACCACGTGGGTTTAAAAAACTGGCGCCGCTCTCTGCAATAGCTTTCTGAAACAAGCCTTTCCCTAACGGAGACGCAACCAAACAGTTTACGCTCATGGAGCCGGCCGACTGCCCGGCTATGGTAACATTGCCGGGGTCGCCGCCAAAACTTCTAATGTTTTGTTTTACCCATTTTAGCGCCGCCACCTGGTCCATCAACCCATAATTTCCAGATGCGTTGTGGCCCGACTCCTTACTCAGCTCCGGGTGGGCAAAAAAACCAAAGATGCCAACGCGGTAATTGATCACCACAAAAACAACTCCGTTTTTGGCTGTTGCCTCACCGTCATAAATAGGACAGGCCGCACCGCCTGATCCGAAACCGCCTCCATAAATGTATACCAGCACCGGCTTTTTATCTGCGGATGATTTGGCATTAGTCCATACGTTCAGGTACAGGCAGTCTTCGCTGATGGGTTGGTAAGGGATTAAAAACTCGCGGGTATAAACACCAAACTCATCGGGCTTTGGCTGCATTGGGCTGGCCGAAAATGTAGTGCATTGTTTAACACCTTCCCAAGGCGCTACGGGCTGTGGCGCCTTCCAGCGCAAATCGCCAACCGGTGGGGCGGCAAAGGGGATACCTTTGAATATATGAACGCTACCGTCGCTGCTAACGGTACCGGATACCATTCCGGCGTTGGTTTTAACTGTATTAAAACCAACGCTTTGTGCGTAGCATATGGAGGAAGGTATCAATATCGACAAAAGCAATGCTAAATTCATTTTCATATAGATTTTATTTATATCACATTTCAAATGTCAAAAATCCGTCATTGCGAGGTACGAAGCAATCCCCTACATGCTAAGTCCCACATAGTTCGGGATTGCTTCGTACCTTATAATGACGTGTTTTTAAGTTGCTGATTGTTAGTATTATTAATTATGTCATTGCGAGGAACGAAGCAATCGCGAACTTTGTATGGCGGACTTGCACAGTTCGCGATTGCCACGCTGCGCTCGCAATGACATAGTTGTTGTGTGGCGCTAAAGCCAATACGTCATCCCCGTTTTTTTCAGGATCATCCTGATGGTTACTTATAATGACGTCCATGTAAGTTATTGATAATCAATAGCTGTTTTTTAAACGTCATAACGGTTTTTTTCAGGGATACCCCTGATGGGTACTCGCAATGACGGTAGTTTCAAGCATTCGTTTAACTATGTCCATTACACGTCATCACGATTTTTTCAAGCTTTACCTAATGAATACTCGCAATGATCGACGGAAGTGCAAAGCCCAACTACGGCTTTACACTCACTTTATATTTTGCAGTGCGGGCATCGCTAATAACACCTTTCCAGTTCAAACCGTATCCAAAATCATATACATGGCCCTGATCGTCGGTATAGCATTTCATATCATGGGGTACATCTTCAAACTGCTGCTCCACGGTTTTCATGTCTATTGGCATCTGCAATGGTAATAATGCCGATGGCTCGGCTTTGCCGGTCAATATATCTAATGTGGCCTGGCCCTGCACACCAAAATCTACCACGATAGCATTGGCATTTTTTTCAAATTCCGAAAACACCATTGGGTTGGCCATGTTTACCGATACAATAACAGGCTTGCCTTTCATTTTGGCATAAGTATCATTCACCATAGCCAGGTCGGTAATGTTAATAGCTGTTGCTGATTTATCCTTGTAGGTCCGGTTGGTAAATTTTTCTAACGGATCGCCACCGGCTATACTTGTGGCGCGCGCATCAACCGCTTTGTACTCGCCATATTGCAGGCTGATAGGCACATACCCCGTGCCGCCATTTTTGGCATCCTGGCTATTGTAGCCACCGCCGCTATTGGGGCTGTTGATGAATACGAGGGCGTAATCGGCCTCTTCGGGATTTTCGGTTACCTTGAAATATTTTTTCACAGTTTCCATATTAACCGGGTATTCCAGCTTTTCGGGAGTTTCCATTCCCAGGAAATTACGCCCGGCCGGCGTGAATTTTTTAGGTACATAAACGGTTTTGCCGGTTTGTAATGGTAAAACGTTGCCTTTATTTTTCAGCATCACTATCGATTTAAGCTGCGCCTGGTACCCTGCATTCATAAACTCAGGACTGCCCACTACTGTTTTAGTAGTTTCGGGATCTAAATAAGGATTTTCAAACAAGCCTGTCCTGAAAATATTGCGCAATAAACGTACAGCCGATTGCTCAAACCTGTCGCGCATGAAGGCTTCGCCGTGATTTTTAACCCCCATCTGGTACGCAGCTATTACGGGCGCAACCTCGTTGTTGCCGCCAAACTGATCAACGCCGGCCATTAATATTTTGTAGTGGCGCTGCGCCACCGATAAACCTTCCACGCCCCATGATTTGCCCGAAAGGAAAACATCAACCGCTGTTTCATCGCCGGTAACCAGCCAATCGGTACAAACAACCCCGTCGAACTTGTATTTTTTACGCAGCAGGTCATTGATGATATAGGAGTTGTAGTTGTTAGCTACGTTCTCTTTGTTTTTAGTATCCTGGTTAAAAGATATGGTGTAGTATGGCATAACAGAGGCAGCCATCCCGGTTTTGCCGTTCAGCTTAAAAGCGCCTTCGGTAAACGGGATTAAATGTTGCTTAAAATTATTGCCGGGATAAACCGCGTATTTACCATAACCGTAGTGCGCGTCGCGGCCACCTTCGCCCGCGCCACCGCCGGGCCAGTGTTTTACCATGGCATTTACGCTGCCGTAGCCCCATCCGCCATTAATTTCCTTATCACCAACGGATGTTTGAAAGCCATCTATGTAACCACGGGCCATATCGGCAGATAATTGCGGGTCTTCGCCAAACGTACCGCTTACCCTGCCCCAACGGGGCTCGGTAGCAATATCAACCTGTGGCGATAACGCGGTGGCAATACCTAAAGCCCTGTACTCCAAAGCGGCTATATGTCCGAAATTTTCTACTATTTTTGGATCAAACGTGGCCGCAAAACCTAACGAGCCGGGCCACATAGAAATAGCACCGCCTGCACCTGCATTATACTCGGCAGTGGCAACCGTACCATGGCGCGGATCGGAACTGTTGTTGTTAGGGATCCCCAAACCTAAGCCCTCCACAAAAGCCTGGGCATTATTATTCCATTGCGCTGCAATTTCGGGGCTTTGTACCGATGTAATGAGCACATGGCGTACATTATCTTTTTCTAAAAATTGCTTTTGCTGATCGGACAGATCATATGGTTTGGCACCGCTTTCGGCAAATACTTTGCCGCCATAAGTTCCCTTAAATGGCCCTGCCGGTGCCGATGGTATGGGTTGGTGCCTGCTATATAACATCAGCCCGGCAATTTGTTCTACGCTCATTTGCGATGCCAGGTTTTTAGCCCTTTCATCAACAGGCAAGCGCCAATCTTCATATTTATCCAGTTTGCCGTTTTTGTTCAGGTCTTTAAAAGCGAGGCCATCAACCGTCAATATTTTTACGCCCGATGTGGTTGCGTAACCCAATTGCTGCCCACCGGCATTGCTTACAAAAACAATATCGCCCGACTTTTTCTCGGTCCATTTGGTTTGGGCCATAGCGGCGGTTGCAGGCAGTAGCGAGAGCAACGCGATAAACTTGAATTGATTTGCCATGAAGATTGTATTGTTTGGTTAGTATTAAAATTGCCTTGTACCTGTAAAAGCCTTTGCAACCGTAGTTACAAAGGCTTGAGAGTTTAGTTTAGTTGATATATGTGTTTGTGTTTTCTTGATTCTTGACTCTAACTTCTTGATTCTGCTTTACTTCAGTTTCATCTCGTTAATAGCAACTTGTGGTGTCAAAGCTTTTACTACTTTTTCAACGGTAATATCTTTGGCCAGTTTAAAAGATGCTTTCTCTTCTATTTGCCTTGATGATGAACCAATCCTTACTTCATATTTACCGGCATCGGCTATCCAGGCTTCCCTGCTGGTGTAAAATGAAGCCAGGTCGGCAGCTTTGATGGTAAAGCTTAATGTTTGCGATTCTCCAGCTGCCAATAAACGGGTTTTGGCAAATGCTTTCAATTCCTGCTCTGGTTTATCCAGGTCTTTTTTAGGGGCGCTCAGGTATAATTGAACAACTTCCTTACCTGCTATATCGCCGGTGTTTTTAACCGTTACAGTGGCGGTAATACTGCGCACAAAGCTGGGGGCGCTTAGTTTCAGATCGCTGAATTTAAAGTTGGTGTATGACAGGCCGTAACCAAATTCATAAGCCGGTTTCACTTTAGCAGCATCGTAATAGCGGTAGCCTACATAAATTCCATCTTCATAAGTAACGGTTTCCGGTTTAGGCATTGGCGTGCCCGGGAAATTATTGGCCGATGGCACATCTTTATAATCCATTGGGAAAGTGGTAGCCAGCTTGCCAGATGGGTTAACCATGCCGCCTAAAACATCGGCAATAGCGTTGCCTGCCTCAAGGCCTGGCTGCCATGCCAGTAAAATACCATCTATCTCGTCGCGCCAGCTGGCAACATCAATAACGCCGCCGATATTTAATACGACAACAACTTTTTTGCCTTTCGCATGGAAAGCCGCTGCCACTCCTTTTATTAAACCTTTTTCGGCATCATTTAAGTAATAATCGCCTTCCAGTTTCCTGTCGGCGCCTTCGCCGGCATTTCTGCCTATGGTAATAAGGGCTACATCAGCACCGGCGGCTTCATCTGCTACAATTCCGTTTACATCCATTTCGGGGATGGGCGCGGGGTGGTCAAAGAAGTTTTTAGGCTTGGGCTGTTTCAGCTTCATATCTGCCAGGTAAGCGGTATAGTTTTTTGACAATGTTTCCTGTAGCTTGAAACCCGCGTTGGCCAGGCCCTGCATTAATGATATGGTATACGCCTTATTAACATCGCCGCTACCTGTACCACCCGCTATGATATCATAACTGGTGTTGCCAAATACGGCTATCCTTTTTGCCGGGAAAAATGGCAATGCATGGTCGTCGTTTTTAAGCAAAATCATGCCCTGGGCAGCTGCCTCACGTGCTACTTTAGCATGAGCCGGCAGATCAGGTGCATCTGAATATTTGTATTTGGTGAAGGATGGCGACTTAACTATTACGTTCAGCATCCGTTCCACATTGGCATTCAGTTGTTTGATGCTCAATGTCCCGTCCTTAACCGCAGCCACAATAGCCTCCGACTGGCTTGGGCTTCCGGGCATAATGAGGTCATTACCGGCTTTCATTTGCGCCACGGGATCTTTTCCACCAAACCAATCGGTCATTACAAAGCCTTTCAGGCCCCATTCGTCTTTTAAAACGGTGGTTAGCAGATCGCGCCTTTCAGAAGTATAAGTTCCGTTTAATTTATTGTAAGATGACATTACCGTCCATGGTTGTGATTTTTTTACGGCGATGCCAAAACCTTTTAAATAAATTTCGCGCATGGCCCTTTCGCTTACAACGGTGTTGATGGAATTACGGTTGGTTTCCTGGTTGTTAGCCACATAATGTTTTATAGAGGTACCTACACCATTTGACTGAACGCCATTTACAATGGCCGCAGTCATGTTGCCGGCAACAAGCGGATCTTCGGAGTAATATTCAAAATTACGGCCACCAAGGGGGTTACGATGAATGTTTAAACCTGGCGCCAATAAAATATCCACACCATATTCGCGTACCTCGTTACCAAAGGCTACGCCTACTTTATTTACCAATTGGGTATCCCAGGTGCTGGCCAATAAGGTTGCTACCGGGAAAGCGGTAGCGTAATACGTTTTTGATTTATCGCCATCGCGGATAGGCTCGATACGTAAACCTGCAGGGCCATCAGAAACCGTCATAGATGGAATTCCCAAACGCGGGATACCATGGGTACGGCCGGCGGCACCCGGAACTTTTTCGGGAATGTTATAAGCATCAGGATCTGATGGGGGCAGTTTAAACCCGCCAATATCTATTGCCTCGGGCTTTTTGCCTTTTACAGGCGGGGGCATGCCGGGCATTTTAAAACCCATACCCACCACCAGCTTTGATTTTTCTTCCAATGTCATCGCAGCTACTATCTGCTTTACATTATTTGCCCGCAATTGCAGCGGTTGTTTTTGGGCCTGGGCCTGTACAGTTGAATTAAAACTGCCGGCTGCCCACATAATTACAATAGCAATGCCAGATCTGGAGCTTATTTTCATGATTAAGGGTTAAAAAGAAGTGCTTAATAATTGGTTATAACTGGTTTATTAACAGCAAACAATAGCATTGTGTCAATATTACACAATAGTATATATTATGTTTTGAAATAGCAAGTAGGAACTCAAAGATTTTTTGAATAAAAAGCAGTCGGGTATAAATTCGCCGGGATTACAGCTTTCGAATAAAAACAGGCAGTAAGTATTGCTATACAGATTTAGGTTGTTTTGGATTGGAAGGCCCGGAAAGCAAAAAAGACACCCGTTAGAGCGTCTTTTTCATTAGTTGTTATTCCTTTTTAAAATTTGGATCATCGATGATCCAGGCTTTATTCTTTATTCGCCAAATTTTTACCGTTAAAAAAGAAGCTTATTTTTCAACGGGGTATCAAACATAAGTTTCTCCAGGTAAGTAGTGCGCAAGGCGTCTTTGAAGGCCATTGCGTGTCTTTCATGGTGCATATCGCTTGATATAAAATCTATCATTTCATTATCAACCAACAATTCTGCCTGTTTTTTTACCTCGCGGCCATAATAACCCGTTAACGATATCGTGTTTAGTTGCATGCTACAGCCCCAGCCCTTGATATTTTTGTATTGCTCCAGGTCCATATACGGATATCTTTCGGGATGGGCCAAAATGGGTTTATATCCCAAATCGTTCAATTTTTGTAAAACTGGGATAACATTGGGAGGCTTGTTGATAAATGAAAATTCAAACAACACATAATTATCACCCATGGTCATTAGCTTGCCTTCATTTACACGCGCTTCAAAGGTTTCATCAAAATAATGTTCGGCAGCGGCTTCAACCGGGATATCTATATTTTCTTTCACCAGCTCGGCTTTCAGTAATTCAAGCGATGCCGCGATGGTTTCGGGGGTGTTGCGATAAAAATCGATCATTACGTGTGGGGTGGCAATAATCTTTTTTATTCCCAGGTCCATCATTTTCCGTATCAGGATTATGGAGTCCTCCGGTGTTTGCGCACCATCGTCAATCCCCGGCAAAACGTGCGAATGCATATCAACCATGATTGATTCATAGTTGAAGGTTATTTGCTTCTTTTCTTTTTTACTTTTAAAAAACCCAAACATAGTTAACGGTTATTGTACTGCCCCTTATAATATTGCTGATAATTTCCGGAAGTTACGTTATCAAGCCATTCTTCATTAGCCAGGTACCAATCTACGGTTTTTTCCAGTCCTTCTTCAAAAGTAATACTTGGCACCCAGCCAAGCTCTGTTTTCAATTTGGTAGCGTCGATGGCATAACGCAGATCATGCCCTGCCCTGTCTGTAACATAGGTGATCAATTTGGCCGATTCACCTTCGGCCCTGCCCAGTTTTTTATCCAGTATGGTACACAACAAATTAATCAGGTCGATGTTTTTCCATTCGTTATGGCCGCCAATATTGTAGGTTTGGCCGGCTTTGGCATTGTGGAATATTACATCAATGGCCCTTGCATGGTCTTCTACCCACAGCCAATCGCGAATATTTTCGCCTTTGCCGTATACAGGTACAGGCTTACTTTGTTTAATATTGTTGATGGCAAGAGGTATCAGCTTCTCGGGGAAATGAAACGAGCCATAGTTGTTTGAGCAATTGGATATTACGGCGTTTAAACCATAGGTATCCTGGTAAGCCCTTACAAAATGGTCCGAACTGGCCTTGGATGCCGAATATGGCGAATGCGGGTCATAAGCGGTTTCTTCGGTAAACATGCCGTCTTCGCCTAAAGTACCGTACACTTCATCGGTTGAAACGTGGTAAAAACGGGTTTGATCATAACGGCCTTTCCAGCTTTCGCGGGCGGTATTCAATAAATTAACCGTACCAACCACGTTGGTCATCACAAATTCCAGCGGGTTGGTAATCGAGCGGTCTACATGCGATTCGGCCGCGAGGTGGATCACCGCATCTGGCTTTTCGGTTTCAAAAAGGTTATTTATGAATTCAAGATCGACTATGTCGCCTTTTACAAAGCTATAATTAGGCTCGTTTTCGATATCCCTCAAATTTTCCAGGTTACCGGCATAGGTCAGCTTATCTAAATTGATAATATTATAACCGGGGTAGGTTTTTACAAAGCGGCGCACTACATGCGACCCTATAAAGCCGGCTCCGCCCGTAATAATAATCTTTTGCATTAGCTGAATTTTAATTTATAACGGATTTTGTGCTATATATTTTTCCCATTCCCAGGCCGATGACATCATAGTTTCTAAGCCCAGTTCTGTTTTCCAACCCAGCTTATTGGTTGATTTGGTTACATCGCCCCAAACCTTTTCCACATCGCCGGCGCGGCGCGGGCCAATCTGGTAATTTACCTTTACGCCGGTTGCCTTTTCAAACGCGCGGATTACCTGTAACACCGTACTGCCCTGGCCTGTGCCCAGGTTAAATACATCATAACCATGGTAGTTTTCACTTTCGGCTAATTTTAAAGCGGCAACGTGTGCTTTAGCCAAATCAACCACGTGAATATAATCGCGTACGCAGCTGCCATCCGGGGTGTCATAATCATTGCCGAATACTGTTATTTTTTCGCGTTTACCAATAGCGGTCTGGGTAATAAAGGGCACAAGGTTTTGTGGTACGCCTATAGGCAATTCGCCAATAAGGGCGGTTTCGTGTGCGCCAACCGGGTTAAAATATCTTAACGACACTACTTTATAGCTGCTGGTACCAGAAGCTATCATATCCTTCAAAATCTCTTCGGCAATTTGTTTGGTATTGCCATAAGGCGACTGGGCGGGCTGCACGGGGGCTTCTTCTGTTACCGGCAACTGCGCCGGCTGGCCATAAACGGTACAGCTTGACGAGAACACGAAATTTAGAGGCTTGCCATAATAGGCATCCAGTAAATTGATAAGCGAATAAAAATTATTGCGATAATATTTCAATGGTTTCTCAACCGACTCGCCTACTGCTTTGAATGCAGCAAAGTGAATAATACCGGCAACATCAGGTTCGGCAATGGCCAGGGCTTTTACGCCGGCTTCGTCGCAAAGGTCAAGTTTGTGAAAAACAGGTTTGTAGCCGATGATTTTGGCCAGCTGATCTAAAATTTTGGGGTCTGAGTTTGATAGGTCGTCAACAATAACAGGTTCGTAACCTGCATTTACCAGTTCGACAACGGTATGGGAGCCAATAAATCCGAGGCCACCGGTCACTAATATCTTCATTTTTAAGTAGGGTATTTAGTAAGCCATAAAGGTAAACAAATGGATGAATTTACATACCTCCTTTTACTAAACAACCACCTTTTACTTTACTAAAAGGTGGTTGTTCAAGGTTTATTTATAGAAAGAACAATTCTATTATTTGTTATAGTACGTAAAATCCTTATGGTTTATTTCCGTTTCGGGCAGCGATTTAAAGTAATCCAACGTGATCTTTAAACCTTCGCTCCGGGATACTTTTGGCTCCCAGCCTAAAATGGCCCTGGCCTTGGTAATATCAGGGCGGCGCTGTTTAGGATCATCCGTAGGCAAGGGCAGGCTTATCAATTGCTGATCGGTACCTGTTAGTTTGATAATCTCTTCGCCAAATTGTTTTATGGTGATCTCGTCGGGGTTACCAATGTTCATCGGCTGCGCGTAATCACTGTGTAGCAGGCGGTAGATGCCTTCAACCAGGTCATCAACATAGCAAAATGAGCGGGTTTGCGAGCCATCGCCAAACATGGTTAATGATTCGCCCCTTAATGCCTGGCCAATAAAGGCGGGTAATACCCGGCCGTCGTTCAGCCTCATCCTTGGCCCATAGGTATTAAAAATGCGTACAATACGGGTTTCTAAACCATGGAAGGTATGGTAAGCCATGGTAATAGCTTCCTGGAAACGCTTCGCCTCGTCATATACCCCTCTTGGGCCAACCGGGTTTACATTGCCCCAATATTCTTCGGGCTGCGGGTTTACGTTCGGATCGCCATAAACTTCAGAAGTGGAGGCTATCAGCATCCTGGCGTTTTTTGACCTTGCCAACCCCAGCAGGTTATGCGTCCCTAACGAGCCTACTTTTAAAGTCTGGATAGGGATCTTGAGGTAATCTATCGGGCTTGCCGGCGAGGCAAAGTGCAAAATGTAGTGCAATTCGCCCGGAACAAACACAAATTTGGATACATCATGATTGTAAAACTCAAAGTTTTCAAGCTTGAACAGATGCTGTATATTGCGTAAGTCGCCGGTGATCAGGTTATCCATGCCTATTACATGGTAACCTTCTTTAATAAACCTATCGCAAAGGTGCGAGCCTAAAAAGCCAGCTGCCCCGGTAATTAATATTCTTTTACGTTCTGTCATTAACTAACTACTTTACGTCCAATGCTGCTATAATAAAAACCATTATCTTTCATCCTGTCAAGGTCGTAAAGATTACGTCCGTCAAATATAACAGGTGCTTTTAACTTTTCTTTCATAAAATCAAAATCCGGGGTACGGAAAACCGGCCACTCGGTAACAATCAACAGTGCATCTGCATTTTCAAGGGCCGAATACCTGTCTTTTGAATATTCAATTTTATCGCCAAGTAGTTTTTTAACGTTTGGCATCCCTTCGGGGTCATACGCGGTTACAGTTGCACCAGCAGCAACCAGGTCATCAATAATATACAAAGCCGGAGCTTCGCGGATATCATCGGTCTCGGGTTTAAAAGCTAATCCCCATAGGGCAAAATGTTTGCCTTTCAGCCCATCTGCGCCATAGTATTCGCGCAGCTTAACTACCAGGCGTTTCTTTTGGGTTTCGTTAACTTCCATTACCGAGTTCAGGATCTTGAACTCGTATTTATTTTCTTCGGCTGCTTTTGAAAGTGCCTGCACATCCTTAGGGAAACAGCTACCGCCATAACCAACACCGGGGAACAGGAAGCGCTTGCCTATACGCGCATCGGCGCCTACGCCTTTGCGTACCATATCCACATCGGCGCCTACCAGTTCGCACATGTTGGCAATTTCGTTCATGAACGTTATTTTGGTGGCCAGGAACGAATTGGCAGCGTATTTTGTAAGTTCGGATGACCGCTCATCCATATAAAGGATGGGGTTACCCTGGCGTACATACGGGGCATATAAATCACCCATGATCTGGCGGGCTTTCTCGTCCATAGTACCAATAACTACCCTGTCTGGTTTCATGAAATCTTCAACGGCTACACCTTCGCGTAAAAACTCGGGGTTTGATACTACCGCAAAAGGCACATCGGTATTGGCTTTCATTACAGCGGTTACCTTATCGGCGGTACCCACCGGCACGGTTGATTTAGTTACGATAACTTTATACTCGGTAATAAGTTTGGCAATATCTTTTGCAGCGCCAAGCACATAGCTCAGGTCGGCAGATCCATCCGCGCCCGGAGGGGTTGGTAAAGCCAAAAAGATAACTTTTGCGGGGGCAATAGCCTCGGCAAGGTTGGTGGTAAAGGTTAGCCTTTCCTGCTTTATGTTCCTGTTAAATAGCTGATCGAGACCGGGTTCATAAATCGGCATTTCGCCCGCCCGCATCTTGTTTACTTTTTCTTCTACAATATCAACACATATAACTTCATTTCCGGTTTCGGCCAGGCAGGTTCCGGTTACCAATCCAACATAGCCAGTTCCGATTACAGCAATTTTCATAGTTTATTTTGTTTTTAAGTGTTTAGCATTTTGTTCCCGGGATAATGTTAAAGCAGGCTTTATCAGCACAGGATTGTATAATTATTACAGTATTAGTTTTTGTTGTTAATTTTAACCCTTGCTAAGATACAATTCATACGCTAAAATGATATTATTATATACGATTGGGTTACGGTTCTATGTTATAGCCATTTACATAGCTTCACTGTTTAATCAAAAAGCAAGCCAATGGATAAACGGCCGGAAAAAACAAAAACTTATACGGATAGATAGCAGTATTTGGTTTCATTTTGCATCATTAGGCGAATTTGAGCAAGGCCGGCCTATATTAGAAGCGATAAGGGCCGCATATCCGGGTAAAAAGATAGTGATTTCTTTTTTTTCGCCGTCTGGGTACGAGATCAGGAAAAACACACCACTTGCTGATTTTGTGTACTATTTACCATTGGATACGCCCAAAAATGCCAAACAATTTATTGATGCCATACAGCCTGAAATGGCCGTTTTTACCAAATATGAGTATTGGTACCATTTTTTTAAAGAAACGCATAAAAAGCATATCCCCTTGTACATTGTATCTGGAATATTCAGGCCTAAACAGGTGTTCTTTAAATGGTACGGCGGCCTGCACCGTAAAATATTAAGTTTTGTAAGCCACTTTTTTTTACAGGATGAGGCATCGAAACTGCTATTGCAATCCATCAGCATAACTAATGCCACCGTTAGTGGTGATACCCGCTTTGACAGGGTATGGGCCAACGCGCAACATCCCAAAGAGATAACGGGCGTTGCAGAATTTGTAAATGGTCAAAAAGTCTTTATTGCCGGCAGCACCTGGCCGCAAGACGAAGCATTACTTGCAACGCTGCCCGTATTGTACCCCGGCTGGAAATTCATTTTCGCCCCCCACGAAATTGGCGAAGCCAAGATAAATAACCTGGTTAATTTATTACCCGCAGGATCGGCGATTAAATACTCGGAATTAATTCAAAATTCAAAGCTCAAAATTCAAAATTCGACACCGGACACTGACAACTCACCACTCACCACTCACCACTCACCACTCACTACTCACCATTCACCACTCACCACTCACCACTCACCGTTCACCACCCTGGTTATTGACAACATCGGCATGCTCTCGTCCCTGTACGCTTATAGCAACATTGCATATATAGGCGGTGGTTTTGGCGTAGGGATACATAACACGCTGGAAGCTGCTGCATTTGGTTTACCGGTGATTTTTGGCCCTAACTATCAAAAATTTAATGAGGCAAAAGAGCTTATCGCTTTAAAGGCCGGGTTTAGCATCAGTGATGTTAGCCAACTCAAAGGCATTGTTGATACGCTTATTAATGATGAGGCTTTTTACAACGTTACAGCTAAAAAAGCGGGCGATTACGTAAAGGAACATATCGGGGCAACCGAAATAATATTGAAGCATATTATTCCATAGCTTTCAGCCAAAAAAACAACCGATCGTTGTTATAGGGAATAAAAAAGGCCCAGAGAAATCGTGTTTAACCTTTCCTCTTTATGCAATAGCTTCTAATGCGTCAATAGGTAGTCCCTACGGGACAAAAAAACTTTTCAGATGACTGCTACAAACAGGTAGCCTCTACGAGGCACATTATCATCTTTATAAGCAGAGTTTTGCCTCGTAGAGGCTACCTGTTTGTAGCAATTTATTTAAAAATCTCTTTTGCCTCGTAGGGGCTACCAATTTGCTGCAAATGGTATCTTGTACCTGTAGGAGCTACCTTCTTTCTAAATCAAATTTTCAAACACGATTGCGTTTAAAATTACTTTGCCTTTTTAGCTAAATCAGCCAACGGCATGGTTGTCATACGGCCAATTACTTTTTTACCGCGATAGGTTATCACCCTTAATTGCGTGGCATCTTTGGGCGCATCAACAGGGGCCGTGTACTTAGGATAAAAATTATCGGGGAACGAGTTGTCAAAGCTGTAATAAATATCCAACCCGGGGGCCTCGCTGGTAAGGGTTATTTTAAGTGTGTTGTCGGGGTTTTTGGTAGCGCTGAATGAAGGATCATACACACTTGGTGCATATTTGGTTTCGGCTTCGTCAAAGCGTTCAAAATGTTTTTCAACTTTGCCAAAAAAGTAAGGCCAGCTTTTTTTCTCCTTCGGTGACCATACCAATTCGGCAATGGCCATACCACGCGGCCAGGTCATATATTCGGCCTGGCGTATATTGTATACCTGCTCTGTCCACAGGTTGGCCTGGGCGCCTTTTATCAGTTTAGCATCTACGCTATCGGGCACCGGCTCATATTCATAAGTTTTGTTCAGGCGTAGTTTAGCGTAAACTTTGGTTTCGTTTACATCGCTTTGCATGTAATCAAGGTAGGCAAACGTGGTTGGACTCATCACTACATCGTGGCCCATTTTGGCTGCTTCAATACCGCCTTTAACACCCCGCCAGCTCATTACGGCAGCGTTGGGCCCAAGTCCGCCTTCCAGTATCTCGTCCCAACCCATGAATTTTTTTCCTTTTGATTCTACAATTTTTTCAAGGCGTTTTTCAAAATAGCTTTGCACCTCCTGCTGGGTTTTCAGATTTTCTTTTACCATCAGCGCCTTAATAGCTTCGCTTTGTTCCCAAAAGTTTTTAGCGCATTCATCGCCACCTACATGAATATAACCAAAGGGGAAAAGCTGGGCAATTTCGGTCATCACCTTATCTAAAAAAACGTATACGTTCTCATTGGCCGGGCAAAGGGTATTATCTACAATGGCGGTATTATGCGGCCCGTTCCAGTTCATAAACGGCTCGCCTGAATTTACCACATATTTATCGGCGCCAGGTGTACATGAAAGTTCAGGATAAGCTACAACCGCAGCAAGGCTATGGCCCGGAACATCAACCTCGGGCAAAATATTTACAAAACGGTCCTTGGCGTATTGTACAAGTTCCTTTATATCATCCTGGGTATAAAAGCCGCCATAGGTGCGTGGCTCATCGGGGGCCGGCGGGGTAAATGTGCCAAACTGCCCAACTTTTTTTACATTATAAGCGCCCACGGTAGTTAGTTTTGGCAGGCTTTTAATTTCTACACGCCAGCCTTCATCGTCGGTTAAATGCAGGTGCAGCAGGTTAAGCTTGTATTTTACCATGTTATCAATATACTGCTTCACCTCGGCTTTGGTAAAAAAGTGGCGGGCAACATCAAACATCAGGCCCCGCCATTCAAACCTGGGGTAATCGGTTATATCAACCGCCGGGGCTGTCCATTTAACACCTTTTACAAACTCCTTACTTTCTATTTCCTTTGGCAGCAATTGTATAAAGGTTTGTACGCCGTAAAATAAACCGGCTGGCGCGTTTGCTCTTATCACCACTTTTTTTGCAGTTACCGATAGGTTATAACCTTCGGCGCCAATCAGCGGATCATTTTTTTTATTTATAACAAATTTTATGGATGCCGTTGGTGCAATATTTTTTACCGCGATAGCAGTACCTGCCGCGGTGCCAAGCTTCTTTTTCAGGTATGCTATAACAGGGGCCAGTTCGGCCTGGTTGCCGGTTTCCAACACAACAATCTTAGGCAACACAAATTTGCCCGTTTTTTGAGTAACCTTAACAGGTTCGGGGATGATAGACAAGGCATTATTAGGCGCCTGGCCAAACGATAGAAAATGCAACCCACAGCAACCGAGTAACAGGAATAGTTTTTTCATAAAGAAAATTGGTTTTGAAAGCGTTTATAATTGAAAACGTTACGCAAATTATACTTTTTAAAGAATATTAAAAAGTATTGCAGGTAAAAATTGTGTTTCACACCATTATAACTCAACATCAAAAAAATGGTGGAATGTATAGCCCCCAACGTCTAACTTATCGGCAATAAAAATTAAAAAGCACGCCATAGTGCGGTATTTTATTCCAATGCTACAGTTGCGTTAATGCGGCAATTACTTGCCCAATTTAAATCATAAAAAAACTATTTTATAACTAATTAAAAAAACGCCCGGACAAATTCAATTGTGTTTTATATTAATATTAAGTGCCTGTTAATCTTTAACCTGGTCTGTATTTTTTGTTTTTATTATGTACCTTAACGAGGTAAATTAACCTCACACGCAGCAGTATAAAATCACTAAAAAAAAATTAATCAACCCAAACAATCCTTATTATGCAAAATGTTTCTTTTTACTCCACAGCCATTGTTGCATGGCTAACCACCTTTGGCATTAATTTATTGAGCGCCGCGCTTGTACTTGTTATCGGCCTTTATATTATCAGTTGGATAGGCCGGTTGCTTACCGTATCAATGGCCAAAGGAAAAGTTGATGTATCGCTTCAATCATTTCTACGCAGTTTAATGACCGCAGGCCTGAGAGTTTTGCTATTGATAACGGTTGCCGGTATGCTGGGCATTCAGACCACATCGTTTGTGGCCATCATTGGTGCCTTAGGCCTGGCAGTAGGCCTGGCATTACAGGGCTCGCTGGCCAACTTTGCCGGCGGGGTGCTTATCCTGATTTTTAAACCATTTAAAATAGGCGACATTATTGATTCGCAGGGCCAAAACGGCGCTGTTATCGAAATCCAGATTTTTAATACCATATTGCTTACCCCCGATAACAAAACTGTTATACTGGCAAACGGGGCAGTATCAAACAACACGATTGTTAATTACAGCAGGCATGGCAGCATAAGGGTAGATATTTCGCTGGAAATTGAACCACAAAATGATATGGACTTTGTGCGCAAAATAGCCACGGAAGCATGCCTGAGCCACCCGCTTGTTTTAGCAGAACCTGCGCCGGTTATAAATGTATCCAAAATAAATGAAGGCAAAATCGGGCTTGGCGTTTGCCCTTTTACCAAAGCACAGGATTATTGGTCGGTGCTTTTTGGCGCCCAGGAGCTTATCAAAAAGGCTTTTGATGAACATAAAATAGGCATTCATGCACCTCATTTATTTATTACACAGGTTCCCGGCGCTACAACAACAGCGTAATTAAGTTATACAGAACACACAAGCTATTATATCAGGCGCTGTATTAATAACAAAGCCCGGCAAAAAAATGCCGGGCTTTTGATTGAGATGGTATAGGTACTAATTTTTCTATTACTTATCGGCGTTACCCCAATGTTGTTAAGTTAGAGAATTATGAGCGATTTAAATATCGAACACCGAACGCCCAATATCGAATCATGAAGGAAAAACTTCGGTGTTGGACATTCAAAATTCATTATTCGATATTAATTGAACTTCTGTTTTTGCTTTACTTAAACTTAATGATATGAGCCCTACTCATCGCCTTTTGCTGCAAGCTCTGTTTTACTTAACAGCTTCGCGCTTTCGGCCAGCTTAATAAATTCGGCGCGGTAGCCTTCGGTGTCATCGCCTTTGGCGGAGCGGGCCATTTTAATAGCCTGCCCATAACCGGAGTTCTGTTTAAACTTCGAATCGCGCAGCAGCATGCCAATTTCGGCAACGGCGGCGGCAAACCTAAAATCGGTGGATGTTGATTTCAGGCTGATTGGCTCGTCTTTAACCGTAACCTGGCTCAATTTGCTTTTTAACGATGTTGGCTCCTTATACCTGAATTTGATGGTCATCATTTCATCAGATGCATTTGAATAGGCAACAGGTTTGGGTTTCTGATACTTTAATGGATCCACGCTGGCCGAATAATCATCTTTTATGCCGACAGGTACTATCTCATAAAAAGCGGTAACCGTATGCCCCGAACCCATATCGCCGGCATCTTTTTTATCATCATTAAAATCTTCTTTGGCCAGTACACGGTTTTCATAACCAACCAGGCGGTATGCCTGCACCTTGGCGGGGTTAAACTCCACCTGTAGTTTTACATCTTTGGCAATGGTAAATAAGGTGCCGCCAAATTCGCTTACCAGGGTTTTGCGGGCTTCGGTAATGTTATCAATATAGGCGTAGTTACCGTTGCCTTTATCGGCGAGGGTTTCCATCTTACTATCTTTATAATTACCCATACCAAAGCCTAAAACAGATAACGAGATGCCGCTTTCCCTTTCCCGTTCAATCAGTTTTTGCATATCATCGTCGCTTGATGCCCCTACGTTAAAATCTCCATCTGTAGCTAAAATCACCCTGTTGTTGCCGTTTTTCATGAAGTTTTGTTTAGCAATCTGGTAAGCCAGCTTAATGCCTTGTCCGCCAGCCGTTGATCCGCCTGCGCTTAAATTATCAATAGCGTTGTTAATGGTTTCCTTTTTATCGCCACCGGTTGCAGGCAGTACTACACCCGCCGCACCTGCATAAACAACCAGGGAAACTTTATCTTGCGGCCGCAATTGGTTAACCAGCATTTTCAGTGACGATTGTACCAAGGGCAATTTGTTGGGCTCATTCATTGATCCCGATACATCTATTAAAAATACCAGGTTTGATGCAGGCAATTTTTCGTTAGCTATTGTTCTTGCTTTAAGGCCTATGCGCAGCAGGCGGTGTTTGCTATTCCATGGGGCTGCAGATAATTCGGTATGGATGGCAACCGGTCCGCCATCAGTTGGCCCAGGCAGGTTATAGCTAAAATAGTTAATCATTTCCTCAATCCGCACCGCATCTGCCGGTGGCAACTGGCCATTATTGATAAAGCGCCTTACATTACTGTACGAAGCCGCATCCACATCAACAGAAAATGTGGAGAGCGGCTCGGCCGAAACTGTTTTAAAGCCATTTTCTTCGATGCCTTTGTAGCTTTCGTCGGTAACTACGGCAGGCTGGTAACTTTTCAAAACATCAGCATTAGCCGAATAACCGTAAACCGCAGATACTTTGCCTGTTGCTACAAGGCCGGATACTTTGCCACTTAAGTCTTTTGCGTTGTATGATTTTGCAGATATCGTAGTCACACTTCCTGTAAGTACCATCCGTTTTTGAACCCCATAACCCGTTACCACAACCTCGTTTAACTGGTTTGATGTTGCATGAAGGTAAATTTTCAACACTTTGCGTTTACCGGCTTTCACATCCTGAGTGGTATAGCCAATAAAACTGAAGGCAAGTACGGCGTTGTCATCGGGTACTATAATGGAGTAGTTGCCTTTGGCGTCGGTTTGTGTTCCAAAACCGGAGCCCTTAAGTAAAACCGATACCCCGGGTATAGCCGAACTATCTGCACTATCATATACGGTTCCGCTAATGCGGTGGCTGCTGTTCGGCTTAAACCCAGTTAAACCGGTAAACAATAAAATAATTAAAACTAACTTTCTCATGCTTCGTTGCTTTTTTATGAAGATGCAGGCGGCTGATAATTTCCATAAACCGTTAAAAAAATTTATTTTGCACCTTTTTAATGACCAATTTTATTAAACCAGGCAAAACAGGCACATCAACGGATGACGAACTGCTTAACATTTACCGTAAAAACGGCGATGTTGCGGTTTTAGGGCAACTATATGAACGGTATATGGGCCTGGTTTACGGTATATGTTTAAAATACCTGAAAGATGAAGATGGCGCTAAAGATGCTGTAATGGGCATTTTTGAGGAACTGGTAGAAAAAGTTAAGAAACACGACATCAGCGTATTCAGGAACTGGCTTTATGTATTGGGGCGCAATTATTGCTTAATGCAGTTAAGGGCGGGCAAAAAGCTGGATGTAATTAATTTAGATGATGTTATGGAATTTACCCCATTACTGCATCATGATGATAATAACCGCGAAGAAGCCTACAAAGCTTTGGAAGTATGTATTGATAAACTGGCCGGTGCCCAAAAACAAAGCATCGATTTATTTTATTTACAAGAAAAGTGTTATAAAGAAATTGCCGAAGTAACAGGTTTTAGCCTGAACGAGGTAAAAAGTTATATACAAAACGGCAAACGCAATTTAAAAATTTGCCTGGAGAAGAGCAGTGAACACTAAAAAGGCCGACATATTGCAAGTAAGAAAGTACCTTAACGGGGAACTTGATGCCAAAGCTATGCACCGGCTGGAGCATGATGCCCTTGATGATCCTTTTTTAATGGACGCCCTGGAAGGTTTTGAATCGGCCCCCAAAGACCAGCAGGCCAATTTTGCCGACCTTACCGCAAGACTTCAGCAACGTACCGAACAAAAGAAGGGCCGGGTAATATCATGGCAGGTTTGGTCAATAGCGGCATCGGTTCTTATTGTGCTTACAATTGGTGGCTTGTGGATAAAGAGGAACTCGCCGGAACAAGCCAAGCAACTGGCTGAATTGACAAAAGATAAAACACAGGTAGCGATAAAGGATACTGTAGCAACGCCGCCGCCCCATACCACGCAGGAAACCCTACTGGCAAATAATTTGGCAAAACAGCCAGTTTTGACCAGTGCCGAGAGACCGTTCACTACCCGGAAATTCACAGCCGGCAAATCGGTTTATCAACAGGAAATTTCTGCAGGCGATAATAAAAGTGCGGCCCCGGTTGACGATGTGTTGAAAAAAACGCAGCCGGTGACGCAATATGATGTGGCAGAGCCTAAACAGGAAAGCTCATCGGTAAGCGAAATGGTTGTGATGAATTATAACGACAACAAAGCGAAAGCGGATAGTCTTGCGCTGCTTGCCAAAAAGGCCCGTGATAAAGCATCCACCCCCATTGAATCTAAATTAACCGGAAAAGTTGCCGGGTTAGAGGTAGTTACATCCAAAGATGCCAAAACCCAGTTTGGATATAGCAGTATTAATGGCCTTATAATAGGCAAAGGCGATAACATGCCGGTTGTTGGTGCAGCTATACGCATCCAGGGCACCAACAAAAGCACAGTAACAGATGTAAATGGCTACTTTTCTATGCCGGTTACCAAAAACAACGAAACGCTTGATATTGCATCTATAGGCTACCAGCCAAGGCAGGTGAGTGTAAAACGTGGCGATAGCCTTAAAGTGGTACTTAACCCGGATAATGACGCCCTTGCCGAAGTCACAGTCGCCGGCAACGACAAAGTATCAAAAACAGTTGCCGCGCATCCGCAAGGCGAAATGGCAGGCTTAAAACAATACCTGCAGGCAAACGCTATCGTGCCCGATGGTGATGCCACCGGAACAGTATCGGTGCAGTTCACCGTTAACACCGATGGTTCTTTAAGCGATTTCAAGATCAAAAAAAGCCTTTCGGCCCTTGCCGATCAAAAGGCTATCGACCTGATAAAAGCCGGCCCAACCTGGGTAGGCAACAGCAACGGAAAACCCGAGCAGGTTACCGTTAAGGTAAAATTCGTTAAGAAATAGAATCAAGAGTTAAGAATCAAGAGTCAAGACAGAAAAAATCCGTGCTGGACGCTATAGGTATTCACTTAAAACATTCCTTAATATTGCAATCAGTTCGGGATCGTTGAATTGATAATTATCTTCAATATCGAGTACTATTATTTGCTTGCCGCTCAGTTCCAGGCGTTGGCTCAGCAGCTGTTTATGCCTGCGCTCCATTACAAATATAAGGTTGGCCCTGTCAATCATTTTTTGGGTTACACGGATGCGGGCCTTGTCGCTGGTACCTGCCGAGTGGGCGGTATGTTCGGGATGATTTTTAAACAACAACTCGGCTGTTGGGCTGCGCCATTGGTTTTTACTGCAGATGAAAAGGAGGTTGGCCAATGGTAATTTAGTTTCCGGTTTAGGTATACACTATTACAATCCATTTTTAGGCACCCAGGCCTGGCTTTTAATGAGCCATTTTCCGCTTACATAACGAAACACGAAGGAAAATGCTCCTTCTTCGTTAAACGGGTCGCCGTTAACGGTGCCGGTGTATTCAACGGGCACAATCAGGTAAGCCACCTCTTCGGTCTGCTGAAAAATTTTGATCTTTTTTATGTTTACCGTAAAGTCGCGAATTTTAAAATCCTTAACTGCCTTTTGAACCGAGTTTACCCACTGTACACCGGCCAGTTGCCCATTCCACGAATAAGGGCTTTGCTCGTCGGTAACAACGGCGTTGGGGGCGTACATATCTGTAACTTTATCAATATCAAACGTGTAAGATGCTTTTAATACCGTATTGATGGTTTGCAAAACCTCGGGGTTAACTTTCTTTACGGTATCTTCGGCGGCCATATCCGCAGCAATGGTTTTTTGGCCTGTTATTAAAATTAATAACAAGCTTGTGTACACCATTGTTAATATGCTTTTCCTCATGTTATGCTGTTAAAATCCTGACCATACACTTTTGGGCTTATAAAGTTAAGCATCAATTCACCTATTTAAAAGATAAATATCTGATTAAAAAGCATATCATAACTATTTTCCTTTAGCATTCATATAATCAAGTGTTAAATTACACAGTGCTTTCACCCCCAGCGTAAAGCCACTTTCGTCGATATAAAAATCGGGCGTATGGTGCGATGGTGCTTTAAGCGGATCGGCGCCTTTGGGCATCCCTCCTAAAAAGAAAAACAATCCCGGTACTTTTTCCTGGTAAAAGCTAAAATCTTCGGCACCTGTTACAGGAGGCTTTAACATTACATTTTCGGCACCAGCCGTTTTTTGCAGGCTGCGCAGCATTTGGCTGGTAAGGGCCGGATCGTTATACGTAACAGGGTAATGGTGACTGTACGGAATTTTCACTTCAGCGGTAGCACCTTGTGCTTCGGCCGTTTTTGTTGCTATTTGCTTAACGCGATCAACCAGCATCTTTTCGTCGGCTGCAGTTAATGAACGCAATGTACCCAGCATTTCAACACTCTCGGGAATAATGTTCGACCGGTTACCGCCTTTTATGGCGCCAATGGTTACCACTGCCGGATTTTCTGTTACGTTGATATTGCGGCTCACTATGGTTTGCAGGTTATTAATGATCTGGGCAGATACCACGATCGGATCAACGCTCGACCATGGGTAAGCGCCATGTGCCGACCGACCTTTCACGATGATTTGCATATCATTAACACCTGCCATGGTACCGCCAGGGCGATAGGTTATTTTACCAACCTCGGTTTGCGCATTGATGTGCAAGCCAAATATTACATCGACTTTCGGGTTTTCAAGCACGCCTTGCTTCACCATTTCTTCGGCGCCGCCTTTTTGGCCGGGTTCTACCCCTTCTTCGGCCGGCTGAAAAATAAATTTTACGGTTCCGTGCAACTGGCTTTTCATGCCCGATAGTACCTGGGCAACGCCCATCAAAATAGCCATATGCGAATCGTGCCCGCAGGCATGCATGGCACCAACTTCCTGTCCATTATATATGGTTTTTACTTTTGATGCAAAGGGTACGGGCGTGCGTTCAACAACCGGCAAGCCATCCATATCTGCCCGTAAGGCAACTACCGGGCCGGGCTTACCGCCTTTTAAAATGCCCACAACCCCTGTTGTGGCTACGCCTGTTTGCACCTCAATTCCAAGTGATTGCAAATGTTTGGCAATAATTGCCGAGGTGCGCACTTCGTGGTTGCCCAATTCGGGGTGTTCATGAAAATCGCGGCGCCAGGCAATTACCTGGTCTTTAAGGGCATCGGCTTTAATATTTACCTGGGTTTGTTGGGCAAATACTTGTGTGGTAAACAGCAAAACAAAGGGGGCGATGCATATTTTCATGGGCGGCAAGTTTTTGAACCGTTAATATAAGAACAAAACGCCGGATATTGCTGATTTGAGAATTTAAGATTTGAAAACAATGTCCATTCAGGTTAAAACTATGGCAATCCGGGTTATAAACCGGTTATTTTACCGCAGTAAGGTCAATATCAAAAACTAGCACCGAATTTGCCGGAATGGGGCCTAACGATGCGCCGCCATAGCCCAAAGCTGATGGCACAAACAATATAATATTACCGCCTGGTTTGATGTGCGGGATGCCTATTTGCCATCCCTTTACCAACTTGTTTAAGGGCGACGAATAACCATTTGCCGAATCAAACGGTGGGCCGTTAAGCAGTTTGCCCTGGTAGTTAACCGTAATGGTTGAGTTAACGGTAGCCGCAGCCCCTGTACCTGGCTTAACAACCTGGTAATACAGGCCCGACGAATCTTTCACAGCTTTCACAACCGGATTGTTGGAAAGGTAAACCCTGATAAGCGAATCATCAATCCTGGCCTGCTTCACTGCATCAACATTGGGAGTTGTTTTACAGGATGCAAAGGCGATAACAGAAACAAATAGTACTATCAATAGATTCTTCATATCATTTTTAAAATCGGGGCGTTTAAAACTACTCAATTATCGCAATAAAAAAAGCCCGGCGATTTATCAAGCCAGGCTATTATATTTATTTAATCCGTTTAAGCGCCCGTGGGTGTGAGGTCCACATTAAATATCAACACCGAGTTTGCCGGAATTTTATCTGTAGTAGTAGTACCATACCCGTATTGCGATGGTATCAGCATGATAAGTTTCGATCCTATACGCACATGCGGTATTACTATCCGCCAGCCATAAATCAAGCTTCCTAAAGTGGCGTTAAGGCTGGTGCTCGAATCAAATACGGTTCCGTTAAGCAACTTACCAGTGTAGCTTCCGGTGATTTTTGTATTAAGCGTTGGGTACGCCCCTCCGCCTTCGCTAATAACCTGGTAGTAACAACCTAAGGTATCTTTCACATTGGTGATCTCGGGGTGGGCAGTAAGATATGCCTTAATCGCTGCGTCGTCATCCGAAGCCTGTTGTATAGCGGCACTAATTGTTGGGTCGCTTACTTTTGTACACGACGACAGCGAACAGATGGCTAAAGGGAATAGAATTAAGAATAAAAGTTTTTTCATTTTCATACAGATCAGTTAACATTAATAGGGTTGAAAACACTAAACGTTGCAAATTGTGAAAACTTATTTAGGCAGGTATTTTATTTTTGGCAAAAACACCAGCGTAAATATACAATCGAAACTGCATTAAAACAGCAAACAGAAGCGTGTTTTTCATTTATCGCGCGGTACCAAAAAGCCGCGGCTAATTGGTAACAGCGGTTAAATTGACCGAAAATATTAACACCGAGTTTGCAGGGATAACACCGGCCTGCACGTTACCATAGGCGAAGCGCGATGGGGTAATTATTAGCATTTGCCCGCCTGTTTTAAGGTAGGGTAAAGCAATTTGCCACGCCGGTATCAGGCCATTTAAGCGGTACACCAGGTTTGTACTTGAATCAAATGTGGTACCATTGGTTAACTTGCCGGTATAAGCCGCTGTTATTGTACTTGTTAAAGCCGGAGTAGCGCCGGTGCCTTGCGTAATTATCTGGTAATAAACGCCGGTTGTATCCTTTACCGCATGAATTTCGGTATGTGCAGCCAGGTAAGCCTGAATGGTTGCCTCATCGGTAGCAGCCTGTTTAGCGCTATCAAAAGGCACCACATCGTTATTTGATTTCAGGCACGACGAAAACATAGCAACAGGTAATAACAGTAACAGTAGAATTTTTTTCATTTTTATTCAGATCAGTTTAGTGCCTATACGGCGTAACTACTATAAACGCTACAATAAAAAACTTATGCTGTTGTTTTAATCTTAAGCTCATTAAGCTGCGTATCGGCAATAGTTGATGGCGAATCGATCATCACATCGCGGCCCGAATTATTTTTAGGAAAAGCGATAACATCGCGGATAGAATCCAATCCGGCAAAAATAGATACCAGCCTGTCAAACCCAAGGGCTAAACCACCATGCGGAGGCGCGCCATATTCAAAGGCATCCATCAAAAAGCCAAATTGTTTTTGCGCTTCTTCCGGCGAAAAGCCAAGGTGCTTAAACATCAATGATTGCATGGCGCGGTCATGGATCCTTATAGATCCGCCGCCAACCTCGGTGCCGTTAATAACCAGGTCATAGGCGTTGGCCCGCACGGCTCCCGGATCAGTATCCAGCAAGGCAATATCTTCTGGTTTTGGCGAGGTGAACGGGTGGTGCATGGCATGGTAACGCTTGCTTTCTTCGTCCCACTCCAGCAGCGGAAAATCAAGCACCCAAAGCGGCGCAAATTTATTTTTATCGCGCAGGCCTAAACGGCTGCCCATTTCAAGGCGCAATTCGTTCAGTTGCTTGCGTACTTTATCGGCATTGCCAGCCAATACCAGCATTAAATCGCCGTGTTCGGCTTCAAATGCCGCTGCCCAGTTGGTCAGCTCATCTTCGCTGTAAAATTTATCAACCGATGATTTTAAAGTACCATCTTCGTTATAGCGGCAATATATCATGCCCTTAACGTCAATTTGCGGGCGTTTTAACCATTCGGTAATTTCATCCAATTGCTTGCGGGTATAGCTTGCACAGCCTTTGGCGTTGATGCCCACAACCAATTCGGCGTTGTCAAAAACACCAAAGCCTTTACCTTTTACAACATCATTCAGTTCCACAAATTCCATCCCAAACCTTACATCCGGTTTATCAGAACCATACAGGCGCATGGCATCGGCGTATTGCATCCTTGGGAAATCGCCCAGGTCGATACCTTTTATGGTAGTAAACAGGTGGCGGGTAAGGCCTTCAAATATATTCAGGATATCTTCCTGGGTAATGAATGATAGCTCGCAGTCAATCTGTGTAAATTCAGGCTGGCGATCGGCACGTAAATCCTCATCCCTGAAACATTTCACGATCTGGAAATAACGGTCGAACCCGCTCACCATCAGCAATTGCTTAAAAGTTTGGGGCGATTGCGGCAGGGCGTAAAATTCTCCGGGGTTCATGCGGCTTGGTACCACAAAATCGCGTGCTCCTTCCGGGGTCGATTTGATGAGCACCGGGGTTTCTACTTCAAGAAAATCAATGTCGCTTAAATAGCGGCGTATTTCCTGTGCCATTTTGTGGCGCAGGATAAGGTTGTTACGAACAGGCGCACGGCGTAAATCAAGGTAGCGGTATTTGGCGCGCAGCTCTTCGCCGCCATCGGTGTCATCTTCTATCAGGAACGGCGGAATTTTAGCCGAGTTCAATATCTCTATACCGGCAACAGCAATTTCAATTTCGCCGGTTGGTATTTTTGTGTTTTTGTTTGATCGTTCCAACACCTTGCCTGTAACCTGTATCACAAACTCGCGACCAAGCTCGCGGCTTTTCTCGCGCAGCAGGGCATCGGTATCAGTATTAAAAACAAGTTGGGTTAAACCATAACGGTCGCGCACATCAATAAATGTGGTGCCGCCCAAATCGCGCGATTTTTGTACCCAGCCACACAATGTAACTGTTTGGCCTAAGTTGCTGATATTTAATTCGCCGCAGGTATGAGTTCTTAGCATAACAATATTTATAAAAGTTTGCAAAAGTACGTTTTTGAGGTGAAAGGAGAAAGGTAAAAGGATAAAGGTGGGAAATAGGCATTAATATTTGTGTAGCTCAACCATCGCTACAAGAAAAACGGCTTTACATTGATATTCGTTTTCTTTTAACCATACATCGCGGGTTGATTTTTTTTGCACCGTTAGGTGCTACCTGTTTGTAGCACTAATCAACAAAAATCATTTGCGCCGTAGGTGCTACCCCTTACAACAGGATAGCCGACAATTTTAAACATACACAGGTGATACCATACATCGCGGGTTGATTTTTTTGCACCGTTAGGTGCTACCTGTTTGTAGCACTAATCAACAAAAATCATTTGCGCCGTAGGCGCTACCCCTTACAACAGGATAGCCGACAATTTTAAACAAACACAGGTGATACCAAACATCGCGGGTTGATTTTTTTGCACCGTTAGGTGCTACCTGTTTGTAGCACTAATCAACAAAAATCATTTGCGCCGTAGGTGCTACCCCCTTACGACAGGATACCCGACAATTTCAAACATGCACAGGTGATACCATACACACAGAATATTATATTTGAGGAATTCATCCATTATTAAAATTTGATTATGCCTAATACCTACACTCAACTTTATATTCATTTTGTATTCGCTGTAAAATACAGGGCCGCAGTTATTCAGCCCGATTGGGAAGAGAATTTACATAGTTATATTACCGGCATTGCGCAAAACAACGGCCACAAAATGTTAGCTATTAATTCTGCAACAGACCATACGCACATTTTCATCGGACTTAATCCCAAACAGTCGATATCCGAAATAATGAGGTTGGTTAAGGGTGATAGTTCAGAATTTATTAACAAGGAAAGATTTACAACGCGTAAATTTAATTGGCAGGAGGGTTATGGCGCGTTTAGCAACAGTAAATCTCAAATTGATGATGTTGTAAAATATATCCATAAACAAAAAGAGCATCACAAAAAGAAGTCGTTTAAGGAGGAGTATTTGGACATGTTAGTTAAGCATGGTATTGATTACGACGAGCGATATATTTTTCACGATCTGATGGATTAATGGCGTCTTTAATATCGCATCGTTTAGGGTAGCCTCTACGAGGCAAAAGATGGGGGCGGGGATCTTTCTACAAACAGGTAGCGCCTACGGCGCATGCACATCATTTACGAGTAATTTATCGTCACCTTAAACGCATTACAACAGGCAATTAACATACCTGTACATACGAAGCACTATTATTGAAAAAATTGTTTTTTTTAGGACGATACACATCCTAATTGCGGCAAATCATGCCTCGTAGAGGCTACCTGTTTGTAGAAGAACCACACAGACAATATTTTTTGCGCCGTAGGTGCTACACTCAACTTGCACGGTTGCCTGCATTTTGTCGATAAGTAGCCTTCCCGGGAACAAAAGATGGTGGACGGGCTTTTTCTACAATCAGGTAGCGTTTAAAGCTTATGTACGTGGATTAATAGCGTCTTTAATATCGCATCGTTTAGGGTAGCCTCTACGAGGCAAAAGACGATGGGGTGGCATTTTTCTACAAACAGGTAGCGCCTACGGCGCATGCACATCATTTACGAGTAATTTATCGTCACCTTAAACGCATTACATCAAGCAATTAACACACCTGTACATACAAAGCAGGATTATTGAAAAAACTGTGTTTTTTTAGGACGATACACATCCAATGCGGCAAATCATGCCTCGTAGAGGCTACCTGTTTGTAGAAAAACCCACAGACAATATTTTTGCGCCGTAGGTGCTACCCACACTTTGCACGGTCGCCAACATTTATCAACCGGTAGCTTCTAACGGTGCTTGCAATAACAAACAACCCGATTTATTGATGAGGTTCAAAATAATCATTCTATTGTTTTCCTCAATACAGCGTCAACCCTTTTATTGGCTTCTTCATTTGATATCCAAAACCCATTTTCAATCTGGTCTATTCCCTCCTGAACAGCTTCGGCCTCCTCCTCACTTAATTGATAAACATCTTCCTGTTTTACTGCGTTATTCGTAAATATAATGCCTTGTTTTTCAAATCTAAGCATAAATCCAAAATCAATTTATACATTTGCCCCATAATTCTCAAGGGGTGCCTTGCTTTGGTATATCTAAAAAACGAACTACAGAGCGTTTTTAACCAAACTGAAAGACAGGCTGAGATCAAACCCATTGGAGCGTTGAAAGTTAAATGTTGAAAGTTGTATGCACTAACCGGCTTACAACTTACAACACACAACCTACAACACCCCATGCACCTGATCCGGGTAATGCCGGCGGAGGGAGAGGTGACAAGTTAAGTGTACTGCCATTGTACCCTGGTGAGCAGATGGTTTAACTAATTTTTAGTTTAAAAATTTTGAAAAATGTATTCGCGGCTATCATAGCCCTGCTGTTGCCTGTTTTGGCATCGGCCCAGCTTTCCATATCCGGAAGAGTAACCAATCAATCGGGCGAAGCACTGCCTGGCGCAACTATCACCATTAATAACCCAGCGGCCAGCGTGATTGCCGATGCCGGTGGCAAGTATGGCTTTGCCAATCTTAAGCCCGGCAGCTACATGTTAAATGCCAGCTTTATTGGTTATCAATCCATCAGCAAAAATATTGTATTGGCTGCAAACCAGGTTATCAACCTAACGCTCGTTAATGGCACACTCGCCGCTGAGGAAGTTACAATCAGCGCTACCCGCGCGGTTAAAAACTCGCCAACAGCATTTACCAATTTAAGTAAAAAAGATCTGGCCAAAAACAACTTCGGGCAGGATTTGCCTTACCTGCTTAGCCTTACCCCATCGGTAGTTACCACATCCGACGCAGGCGCGGGCATAGGTTACACCGGTATCCGCATCCGCGGCTCTGATAATACCCGGGTGAATGTTACCATCAACGGTATTCCGCTAAATGATGCCGAAAGCCAGGGATCGTACTTTATCGACCTGCCCGACCTGGCCTCATCGGTAGATAATATCCAGGTGCAGCGCGGTGTGGGTACATCAACCAATGGCGCGGGCGCGTTTGGCGGCAGCATCAATATCCAGACTACCACGCGCCGCGATACCGCTTATGCCGAGATCAATACATCGGCCGGCTCTTATGGTTCTATCAAAAACACGGTTAATGCCGGTACCGGTTTATTGGGCGGGCATTTCAGTTTAGATGGCCGTTTATCGCGCATCCACTCCAACGGTTATATTGACAGAGCTACGTCCGATTTAAAATCCCTTTACCTGAGCGCCGCCTGGTATGGCAAAAACAGCACCATCAGGGCCAACGTAATATCGGGCCATGAGCGCACTTACCAGGCCTGGAACGGTATTGCCGATTATGTTATTGGCGATAATACCCGACCAGACAACCGCACCTACAACGAATTAGGTTTAATGGCCGATGGCTCGTTTTATAAAGACCAGGTTGATGATTACCTGCAAAACCACTACCAGCTACTGTACGATCAAAAGATAAGTGATAAGCTTTCTTTTAGCGGCGCGTTGCATTATACCAAAGGCAAGGGCTATTACGAGGAGTACCGCCAGCAGGATGCTGTAGCCAATTACGGCTTAAGCCCGGTAATTATTGGTACCGATACCATTAACAATACCGACCTGGCCCGCCGCCGCTGGTTGGATAATGAATTTTACGGCGTTACTTATGCGCTAAAATATCAGCCCCAAAGCAACCTGAACATGACCCTGGGCGGTGCTTATAACCAATACTCCGGCGCACATTATGGCAATGTTATTTATACCAAAGAAAGCGCCGGGATAGGCCCCAACTATGAGTATTACCGTGATAATGCCAAAAAGAACGACTTTAATATTTTTTACCGCGCCGAGTGGCATTTAAACAAGATTTTACTTTATGCCGATGCACAGTACCGCCATATTTACTACAGTTTTTATGGGATAGACAGGAACTTACAAGATGCACAGCAAAGTGTTGAGCTCAACTTTTTTAACCCCAAAATAGGTATCACCTATCAGCTTAATGAGCAAAGCAATGTATATGCATCATTTGCTGTAGGCAATCATGAGCCAAACCGCGATGATTACGTTAACTCTACCCCGCTGGCCAGGCCAAAAGCCGAAAATCTGAAGGATTTTGAAGCGGGCTACCGTACTATCGGCAAAATTTTTAGCGGCGGCATTAATGGCTTTTATATGTTGTATAAAAACCAATTGATATTAACCGGCGCGCTTAACGATGTGGGTAGCGCCATACGCACCAACGTTCCGGATAGTTACCGTGCGGGTGTAGAATTGGATGGCAAAGTGCGCATAACCAGCCAGCTTAACTGGGGGCTTACTGCAACCTGGAGCGTTAACAAGATCAAAAATTATAGCCAGTTTTTCTCAAATTACGATGATGGCACCTTGGTTGAAGAATCATTTAAAACAACAACCATTGCCTACTCACCATCGCTTACCGGCGCAAGCATTATCAGCTACACCCCTGTTAAAGGCGGCGAGATCGCTTTTATCAGCAAATACGTAAGCAAACAGTATTTAGATAATACCATGAACCAAAACCCGGCCGGGTTTAATATAGCGCCGGATAACGCCGCTAATCCGTATGCTGCCAACAGGTATCTGAAAAGCTATTTTACAAGCGATGTAAGGCTGCGTTATAACTTCAGCATCAGCTCGGTTAAAAACATTGGTGTTGGCTTGCAGGTTAATAACATTTTCAGCAAAAAGTACGAGGCCAACGGCGCCACTTACCCGGATATTGAAGGTGGCAACGTGGTAAATTATAATTATTATTTTCCGCAGGCAACGCGCAACTTTATGGCGATGCTGTCGCTTAATTTCTAATACACACGAATCGTCACGAATTTGAGCGAATTTCACGAATCTGGGTGGAAGTTGTGTTTGGGATGGATTAGCTATACAGATGACAAATTAATTAAGAAACGCGTTTATGCATGATTTAATAAAGCTTTTTATTGATCAGATAAAGGAAACCACCTGGGTGCAATGGCTTGCTGTTGCCCTGGGTATTGCCGAAGTTTTGCTGGCGCGAAAAAATAATATTTTACTTTATCCCGCGGGTATTTTGGGTACAGCTATAATTATTTATTTGTTATTTAATGTGGGGCTTTACGCCGAATCAATCCTGAATGGCTATTATGTGGTCATGAGCGTTTATGGCTGGTGGTATTGGATAAAAAGGCGCAACGAGCCGCCTGTAGAAATTTCATGGAGCACCAAAAATGAATGGCTGATAAGTATTGCTATATCTGTTATTGGATGGGTGTTTTTTTATATACTGCTCAAAAACCTGCCTGCTAAGTATTTTACGCCATCAAACGTACCGGTTTGGGATGCATTGATCTCGTCGACAGCCTGGGCAGGCATGTGGCTGCTGGCCCGCCGTAAAATAGAGAACTGGATTTTTTTAAACATATCAAACCTGTTTGCCGTACCTATCCTGTTTTACAAACACCAGCCCTTGCTTGCGCTGCTCACCACATTTTTATTTGTAGTAGCTATTTTTGGATACTTTGACTGGGGGAGGAAGCTGAAAGCCGAAGGCCGAAAGCATAAAGCCTTACATTAACTCAAATTGCTTTAAGCTTTATGCTTTTAGCCTTAAGCAATACTATATGTCCCATCCATCATACTTACTAAAACCCGAATGGATAAAAACCATCCGGGATACCGCCGCAGAAGCCGAAAAGCTGGCCATGCTTCACCCTGATCAATTGAACCTGGTTTATGAGCAGGGCTGGTTTAAATTCCTGGTGCCCAAAGCATATTCGGGCCTGCAACTGCCTTTACCGGACATGGTGCGGCTGGAAGAGAGCCTGGCCTGGGCCAACGGTAGTTTGGGCTGGGTGGTTACCCTTTGTAGCGGGGCTGGCTGGTTCGGCGGCTTTTTATCGGCAGATATAGCCCCGGAATTATTGAACAATCCTGCTTTATGCCTGGCGGGCAGCGGCGCATCAACCGGTACGGCTACTATTACCGATGGCGGCTACATCATTAACGGTGCCTGGAAATACGCAAGCGGTGCACACCATGCCACCCATATAACAGCCAACTGCATTATCAAAAACGGCGATGAATCAGTTTTGGATACTGACGGAAACGAGCTGGTATTACCTTTTATTTTCGATAAGAAAGATGTGGAAGTGTTCCCCGCCTGGAAATATATTGGCATGATGGCCACCGGCAGCGATGCCTACAAAGTGAGCAACCTTTTTGTTAAAACCGACAGGTGTTTTAAAATCGATCCGGAATATGCAGTTATCAACGAGCCTTTGTACAAGTACCCATTTTTGCAACTGGCCGAGGCCACACTGGCCGCAAACATATCGGGCATGGCCGTGCACTTTCTTGACCTGTGCGGGCCGCTGTTTGATGAAAAACAATTAGGCAAACGGCAACCCGGCAACCATCGCGATGCAACCAGGCAATTGCTGGATGAACTTACAATCAACCTTAACGAAACCCGGGCCGAATTTTACGAGGCCGTTGACGCTTCCTGGCAGAGTGGCTTAACTGGCCCCGCCGGGTATCTGAATGAGGTAAGCGCTGCCAGCCGCAAACTGGCCAAAACAGCACGTGAGAGTGTTGACAGGTTATATCCCTACTGCGGGCTGCAAGCCGCCAACCCCGATACCGAAATAAGCCAAACGTGGCGCGACCTGCATACCGCAAGCCAGCATAGTTTGTTGAATAGCATACCGGAGTAAATCACTGTTTGGATATTTTTTCCATTTTGAGTATATTTGTATGCAGCAGCTACTAGGCGTTTATGGAATGGTCATAAACGCCTTCACTGTTTAAAACAAAAAGACCAATTGCGTATATTGTTAGTTTAAAATATTGATTTACAGTAGATTAAATAAAAATAAAAGCAATCAAAAGTAGCAGAAAAGTGTTAAAAAATATCGGGAAAATATGCAAAAGTATCCAAAAAGTATATGAAAAGTATAGGAATAGTATCCGTTAAAAATGCCGCTTATTTTTAGGCTCAAACGGAAATACCTGGCCCGAAAATTTTCTGTCTTGATTCTTGACTCTTAATTCTTGATTCTTATTTTGTAACAAAACCCATACTTAACATAAACTTCATATGGCTTTTTAATTTCATTGTTGATATTTGGCGATCCAAAAACAAAAAAATGAAGCTTAAATATCTGTTGCTTTTAATTTTAGCCTCTGCCACCCTTTCGGCATCGGCACAATCTCACAAAAAAAAACATAAACATACCACCAGTAGAAACAGCGATAGCGAAATTACCTACCGCCGCGAACGCGCTATGCCCATGCCCACCGGCCTGCCCCGCCCCAAGCTAGTTATAGGTCTTGTGGTTGATCAAATGCGTTGGGACTACCTGTACCGCTATTTTGACCGTTACGAAGATGGCGGTTTTAAACGAATGCTGGGCGAGGGCTTTACCTGCGAAAACACCAATATTGATTATATCCCCACGGTAACCGCTGCCGGGCATACCTGCATTTACACCGGGTCGGTACCTGCCATACATGGCATTGCCGGTAATGATTTTATTGTACAAGCCACCGGCAAATCAATGTATTGCACGGACGACAGCACTGTAACCGCCGTTGGCAGCACCTCGAAGGCCGGGCAAATGTCGCCACGTAATTTACTAGTAACTACAGTTACTGACGAGCTTAGGCTGGCTACCAATTTCCGCTCAAAAGTTATTGGCATAGCGTTAAAAGACCGCGGCGGAATTTTGCCGGCAGGGCATACCGCCAACGCCGCTTACTGGTTTGATGACGCCAGCGGCAACTGGATAAGCAGCACCTACTACATGACCGATTTGCCTGCCTGGGTTAAAAACTTTAACGGCCAAAAAATTGCTGAAAAATACCTGAAACAGGATTGGAATACCCTTTACCCTATAGCCACCTACCTGCAAAGCGCCCCCGATAACAGCAGCAAATACGAAGGAAAATTTGCAGGTACGAATGCGCCAACCATGCCGGTCAATACATCGGCATTGTACAACGGCCATTTAGGCATGATACGGTCTACACCTTACGGCAACTCGATGACGCTTGATATGGCCAAAGCAGCTATAGAAAATGAACAATTAGGCAAAAACACAGTTACCGACTTTTTAGCGGTTAGCCTTTCATCAACAGATTACATCGGGCACCAATTCGGTCCTAACTCTGTAGAAATAGAGGACACTTACCTAAGGCTTGATCATGACCTGGCTGCTTTTTTTACTTATTTAGATGGCACGCTGGGCAAAGGCAGCTACTCGGTATTTTTAACCGCCGACCATGGCGCGGCCCATAACGCCAGCTTCCTGAAAGACCACAACGTGCCCGCCGGAACCTGGGATGATGCCGCCGCGCAGAAAGAAATGAATACAATGCTGAACGACAAATACAAGGTTCAAAACCTGGTTATCAGCATGGATAACTACCAGGTTAACCTTAACAATGCCGCCATTAAAAAAGCAGGCATCAGCGAAGAGGCCATAAAACTTGATTGTATAAACTATCTGCAAAAACAACCGGCTGTACAATTTGCCGTTGATATGCAAAACGCAAACGCAGCCACCATCCCGGTTGATTTGCGCAGCCGCATTATAAACGGTTATAACACCGAACATAGTGGCGTGATACAAATTGTATTAAAACCAGGCTATTACTCAGGGCACGGGGCAACCGGCACAACCCACGGTACCTGGGCGCCATATGACACCCACATTCCACTGGTGTTTATGGGCTGGGGCATTAACCATGGCAATACCACACGCCAAACCCACATGACGGACATTGCCCCTACCGTGGCATCACTATTACACATACAAGCCCCTGATGGCTGTATTGGCAAAACCATTAGCGAGGTGATCAGGTAATTCGGGGTTCGGGTTGCGCGGTTCGAGGTTCGGGTTACCCGGTTCGGGAACCTGATTTTACAGGCAACACGACACTCGCAACACGAGCCACAGAACCATGTTCGGGAACTTGTTCTTTAAAATATCAATTAAGAGGCGCATATTTGCGTCTCTTTTTATTTAGTTGATTAGCTTCCGGCAACACGAACCAGGCAACACGCTACCGAAATGAAAAAATACATCTCCCGATTTCATTACATCACACATGACATGCCGCACCGTAGCCATATTGAGCAGGCTGAGATTGGCTGTAATGCCGGAGCCAACTGGATACAATATCGATGTATGACTAAATCAGATGACGAACTGGTTGCCGAAATTAACCAGATAGCATCGATTTGTGATGATTGGGGCGCTACGCTTATTATTACCAATCATTATCACCTGCTTGATAAGGTTGATGCGCAGGGCGTGCATATCGAAGATTCGGATGCTGATCTTAGCACCATCCGCCAGGTTATTGGCGAAGACAAAACTTTAGGGGCCTCGGCCACTAACCTGGCTGGCTTACTAAAAACCCAGCATTCAGGCGTAGTTGATTACTGCGTATTTGGCCCGTTTGCCCATACTGAAACCAGGCCAAATAACTCCCCCTTGTTGGGTTACGATGGTTACCGTCAATTGGAAAAAGTTTCCATTGAAATTCCTGTTATTGCAACCGGCGGGATCCAGTTACAGGATGTTGAACTACTGCTTAAAACGGACATTTACGGCATAGCGGTTTCGTCGGCTATCAATCGTTCTGTTGACCCGGCCCGAATGGTAAAAGAATTTTACCGCAAAGTGTATTAAACCTATTATAGCCCCTGTGGTAAGTTTCATTTTTGGTATGAAATTTCGCGCTTTCTCCTACATGCCCAAAACAGCAGTAAATCGCAAGTAAAAAAGGGTGGGGCTTAGTATAACCGATGCGCATTTAACTACAACAAAGATTATTTTAGTTTATTGAACAAAATAAGTCATTGATTTTGTAAATTGCATGTAAATCAATTATATAAACCTATAATCTCGGTATGGAAAACTATAACAAACTGTGGCGGTTGTTTTTTGCTATTGCGTTAGTTTCAATTGCGGTGCAGCAATTTATCTGCTCTGGTTTCAGGCCGGTTATTATGCCTCCCGAACCGGCGTTTATAGGGCAAAGCACTTTTTGCATGTGTGTAGCAAGCATTTTGATAATACTGATATCCGCCGCTATTATTTCGGGTATCAACTCGCATATAGTTGCCGATTACCTGGGGGCATTCATGTTGCTTATGATCATCCTCTCACATATACCTTACAATATAAAAATTAACCCCTTTTTTTTGGCAGGATGGAACGATGCCTTTAAACTGCTGGCTTTGTGTGGCGGGGCCTTTATCGTGGCTACCTCCTTCCCCGCCGATACCGTAAGCGGCATTGATGCGGTTACAGAAAAGCTACGGCCGGCCGGGCCATACTTTTTTGCAACAACTATGATTGTTTTTGGCATAGAGCATTTTATTTATCCAAAATTTGTAGCGTTGCTTGTGCCATCATGGATTCCTTCTCATTTATTCTGGAATCCATCATGGCTCCCATTTAATTTATTCTGCGTGTATTTTGCAGGCATAGCGCTTATTGCGGCCGGTGCGGCCATTATGTTTAAATTTAAAGTGAAACTCGCAGCCACCTTGTTGGGTATCATGTTGTTTTTGTGGCTTGTTATGGTGCATATCCCACGCGGGCTCGATACCTCCATACTTGACCGGGCCAATGAATGGACAAGCGTTTTTGAAGCCTTAGCATTTAGCGGAATTGCGTTTTTAATAGCCGGCACCTATAAATCTGCGCAAACGGCAGCAGTCAGCAGTTAGTCAAATCATCCGCGTGGGTTTTAGCTGATTTGGTTTTGTTGTATATTCACGCAAAATTTAAAACTCATCATGGTTCATAACTTTTTACAACACTTACATTCTGGCTTTAGGTATATTGTATTTGCCTTAATTCTGTCAGCTATTATAGCCGCTCTTATTGGTTTAATAAGGAAAACACTTTATACTGACGGCAACCGCAAGCTCAATCTATTTGCCATGATATCGGCACATACGCAGCTACTTATTGGCATAGCTCTCTATTTTGTAAGCCCTTTTGTTCAATTCAACAGCGATACCATGAAAAATGACGTTATCCGTTATTTTACTGTGGAACACTTGACTATGATGCTTATTGCCATTGCCTTGATTACCATTGGACATGGTAAATCTAAAAGAGCATCCACAAGTGAAAGCAAACATAAAACAATTGCACTTTTTTATTCATTAGGGTTACTTGTAATTATAGTAGCGATTGTCACCGGCCATATTTCCGTTTTAGGAAAAGGTGTAGAGGAATGGTTTAAAGTCTTTTATGAACGCCATCTTCAATAACAACCTACTAATTTTAGCAGGTATTATACTTATCCCACGTAGCTAATAGGATTTAGCAATAAATAAACTTTCAAAAAAATTTGATAATTCATTTTTCTTTATAAATTTGTGGCCACGATGATTAAAAACACAAATAAAAATAGCTGGTGGCACCAATTAAATTTGGCAGCCGGATACGTTTTTAGTCAGCGATGATCTAATCAATTGTAAACCTAAGTGGAAAACCCGGCGACCCCAATTCGCCGGGTTTTTTTATTTATATATTTTTGAAAACATAACATGAGCACTTTTAAAATAACAACTACCCATAAAAAACTACTGGCCGATACCACCACGCCGGTAAGCATCTACCTGCGCCTGCGCGATGTGTTCCCCAATTCGCTGCTGCTGGAAAGTTCGGACTATCACAGCCGCGAAAACAGTTTGAGCTACATTTGCTGCGAACCTATTGCGGGGCTGGTACTCAACAACGGGATATTAAAAAAGCATTATCCCGATGGCAGCCATGAAACCCATGATGCCGGCAGCTTTGAGCTTATCGACCAGCTTAACCAGTTTGTGGGCAGTTTTGAAACCGACGCCAATCCGTTAAAAATTATCTCGAACGGTTTGTTTGGCTATTTCACTCATGAGGCGGTTGAGCATTTTGAAACCATCAAACTAAAACAAACCGACGACAATCCGCGGCAAATCCCGGTAATGCAATACCACATTTACCGTTATATTATCGCTGTAGATCACTTTAAAAACGAGCTTTACATTTTCCACAACCAGGCCGAAGGCGGGCCAACCAACGGTGGTATCGAAAAACTGGAATACCTTATCAAAAACAAAAATTTCCCCGAGTACAGCTTTAAAAGCAGCGATGTAGAAAAATCAAACCTTACCAACGAGGAGTTTATCGCCATTGTTGAGAAAATGAAGCAGCATATTTACCGGGGCGATGTTTTCCAGATAGTGCCGTCGAGGGCATTCTCCCGTACCTTCCAGGGCGATGAGTTTAACGTTTACCGGGCTTTGCGTTCCATTAACCCATCACCCTATTTATTCTATTTTGATTATGGCGATTTCCGCATCTTCGGCTCATCACCCGAAGCGCAAATCACTATCAAAAATAATGTGGCCAGTATTTTCCCTATTGCCGGCACCTTTAAACGCAGCGGAGATGACGTGAAAGATGCCGAGATAGCCCGCAACCTGGAAAACGACCCCAAGGAATCGGCCGAGCATGTAATGCTTGTAGACCTGGCCCGTAACGACCTGAGCCGCCATTGCGAGCAGGTACAGGTTAAAGCCTTTAAAGAGGTACAATACTATTCGCACCTTATCCACCTGGTGTCGCATGTAAGTGGTAAGCTTTTGCCCGGCGTGTCATCATTCAAAATAGTTGCCGATACTTATCCCGCAGGTACCCTAAGCGGGGCGCCAAAATACCGGGCGATGGAGATCATTGACGAAAATGAAAAGGCCAAACGCAGCTTTTATAGTGGTGCCATCGGCTTTATGGGCTTTAACGGCGAGTTTAACCATGCCATCATGATCCGCTCGTTCCTAAGCAAAAACAACACCCTGCACTACCAGGCAGGTGCAGGCATTGTAGCCGGCTCTGTCGCCGAAAGTGAACTGAAAGAAGTGGATAATAAAATAGCGGCTTTAAGGCGGGCTGTGGAACTGGCGGAGGAATTATAGTTGCCGGGAGCGAGTTGCGAGGTTCGGGTAAAGCCAACCTTTCTTTAGGATTTAAACAATTAGGATTTAGAATTTTACAGATGAACAAGATATTAATAATAGACAATTACGATTCCTTCACCTATAACCTGGTGCATTTGGTTAACGAGCTGGGCCTGCAATGCGAGGTTTGGAGGAACGATAAATTTGCTTTGGAAGATGTGGATGCTTATGACAAGATCATCCTATCGCCGGGGCCGGGTATACCGTCCGAAGCAGGTTTGCTGCTGGATGTGATCAGGAAATATGCGCCAACCAAAAGCATTTTTGGTGTTTGCCTGGGGCAGCAGGCCATTGCCGAGGTATTTGGCGGCAGCCTGTATAATCTGAGCCAGCCCATGCACGGGATAGCTACACCAATTAAGGTAACTGACAGCCAGGAACAGCTTTTTAAAAATCTGCCCGAAAGCTTTAAAGTGGGCCGGTATCATTCATGGGTTGTAAGCGCGAATGATTTGCCCGATGTGTTAAAAGTTACTGCTATTGACGAAGAGGATAATTCTATCATGGCATTATCGCATCGCGAATATGATGTGCGCGGCGTACAATTTCACCCCGAATCGATACTCACCGAGTTTGGTAAGGAGATGATGGGTAACTGGTTGAAATAATTATAATTAAATTTGTCATCCTGAGTAGTAAAATCCGCGGATTCTGAAGGGGAAATGACATTCAAAAATAAAACATTGTCATCCTGAGGCACGAAGGATCTATTCGCGAACTTTTCTATCGGTCATGCATAGCTGATAGATCCTTCGTGCCTCAGGATGACAGTAAGTGTTAGAGTTTTCAATCAAAAAATTCCCCCTTCAGGGGGCTAGGGGGCTTAGGCTTTATGACGATACTTGATAAAATAGTTGCCAATAAGAAAAAAGAAGTGGCCTACGCCAAAAAGCGGACTTCGTATGTACAGCTGGAAGAATCTGAATATTTCCACAGGGAAACCTATTCATTTAAAGATTTCCTGCTTGATCCTGCCCGGACTGGTATTATTGCTGAATTTAAGCGCAAATCGCCTTCCAAAGGCATTATTAATGATAAGGTGAGAGTAAGCAAGGTAACAACAGATTACGCGGCTGCAGGCGCATCCGCGCTATCTGTTTTAACCGATCGCGATTTTTTTATGGGCCGCAAAGCGGATTTAAAAAGAGCGCGTTCTGTAAATAATATCCCTGTTTTGCGCAAGGATTTTATGATAGACGAATACCAGGTAATTGAAGCCAAAGCATTGGGCGCCGATATTATCCTATTGATAGCTGCAATACTTACTCCGGCAGAAATTGATAAGCTTGCAACATTGGCCAAAAGCTTAAACCTTAATGTGCTGCTTGAAGTACATAATCTGGAAGAGTTGGAGCGCAGCATTCACCCAAAACTGGATGCCATTGGGGTAAACAACCGCAACCTGGCCGATTTTACGGTATCTGTAGAAACTTCCTACCAACTGGCCAAACATATTCCTGCCGAATTCATGAAGATATCTGAAAGCGCCATCAGCGACCCGGAAACCATCAGGCATTTAAAACTGGCCGGCTTTAACGGCTTTTTAATTGGCGAAACCTTTATGAAGCAAGCCGATCCGGGATTGGCCATGCGGGATTTTGTGGCGCAGTTGTAAATGAAAAATCAAGCCAATAAAAAAGCGGGGCTGCCAATCGGCAACCCCGCTTTTTTTTTAATAGTTACTATAAATTAGTGCTTATCGAAGAACAATTTGGTAGTTACCAAATCGCCACCTATGGCAGCCGATGCGGCTTTATAGTTAGCACCGTTTACGTTGCTCTCTGCAATTGGGTAAGGAAAACGAACCGGGAAAGCGCTTGACGCTGTTGATGGTGCAACTAATGCTGGCACATCCAGCCTGCGTGTTTCTATCCATGCATCCCAGCCCCTGTTATAATCTGCAATCCATTTTTGATAAGCAAGATTAGAAGGGGTATATGGATTAAGCAGTAGATATGCCGTAGCGTCACCAGCGCCCCAATAGGAATAAGAAGCTTGAACACCTTTTTCATAATAGAATGCAGCTGTACCGGTAGCAATATATCCTTTTGCAGCAGCCTCTGCCATATAAAATGACACCTCGGCGTAATCAAGCAATAAACCGGGAAACGTTGGCGCGGTTAGTGTAGGGCTAACGTGCGAGAAACTGTCATAGTTTGATTTAGCACCAGGCGCACTGCCTTTATATGTACCATCGGCTAAGGCAGTAAAATACTTACCCACGCGGGCGTCTGCATGACCGTTTAAGTAATTAACAAGCGTATTACAGGCAACATAGTCAAACCGGCCACTTTGAACTATATCAACATAAACCGGGTTTGTATTTGGAGTAGCTCCTAAATAAGCAAAGGTTGCGTTATCAGTATTAGAAGTAAACACACCGCCAGAAACCGCAGATGCAGCCGTTGCAGCCGCAGTAGTCGGGTCAGAGTCGGCTATGGTCAAAGCCATTTTCAATTTAAATGAATTGGCAAACTTTTTCCACTTTGTTGTATTGCCTCCATAAATTACATCAGCACTTCCAAAACTGCCTGCGTTTGTATTTAACGCCGCTATGTCTGCATTTAAACGGGTTAGCAGATCTTTGTAAATGGTTGCTGCGTCATCGTACTTAGGAAAGTTATTGGTGGCATCAAATGCCTGGGTATAAGGAACGTTACCGAAAGTAGTTACCAGGTAATAAAAAGAATAAACCTGCAGAATATCCAGTATTGCTATATCGTTTTTCTGAATGTCAGCGCTGGCGATAGAGGCATCGGTAGGTACAATGGTTTTAGCCAACCGCAAGTTATTTAATACATCACGATAAAGTGCGTTCCATTCAGCGCCATTTATATTACGGGCATTAATGAGGTAATTACTTTCATCAGTATAGGTGGTTTCTTGCCATTGCTGTTCAATTAACCGATAGATATTAGTGTTTACACTTGATGTAGTAACCGTATTTGTTAGCACCCTTTCAGCCTGAGTAAATAATGAGGCGGCCGGAACCGTTGGGAAAAGCTTTGGGTTCGAATTCAACGAAGCCAGGTCTTTATGGCATGCTCCAAGCGAAAGGATTGGAAGCAATGCCGCGATAAAATATTTTTTCATAATCGTTAGAATCTTACTTTTAAGTTAAGGTTAAACATTCTGGCAGTTGGGAAAGCACCACTCTGATAGCCTTGCAGGTTACCTGAGCTTAAACCTTCTTCAGGATCGGTATAAGGGGTGTTTTTATGGATAATCCATAAGTTACGACCACTTAAACCAACGTCAACTCCTTTAACACTACCAAGCCGTGAAATAACAGATTGAGGCAAAGAGTATGCAATTGCTGCCTCACGTAATTTCACATAACCCGCGTCATAAACGAAACCAGCTGCAGGATTATGCTCATAGCCATATAAACCAGAACCTGTGTTATCTGCTCTAACGGTATTTTGAGCTCCTGTAGAGGTAACGCCAGGTAAAATCACACCGCCACCATCTGACAATGCATTTCTTGAGGGTTTACCTAAATCATTGGTACCTACTGTTTCAGGATACAAACCTGTATCCATACCATAATAGGTATCTAGCGAGAATACGCTGCCGCCTTTTTTAACGTCAACCAGGAAACTTAAAGTAAATGATTTATATCTGAATGAACTGTTGATGCCGCCTGTCCAGTTTGGGTTAACGTTACCCAACACTACGTTATTGCTTGAAGAAAGCACGTAATATCCGTCGTCTCCAACAACTTGCTGCCCGTTTTTAGTAGCAAGGGCATTTCCATCTTTATCAACGTAACCGTTACCGCGAATATCGCCGTAAGGACGATCTAAGCTTGCATTAAGCGAAACCCCGCCCTGGAAAGAGCTAAGCTGAAGATTGGTAGCCTGTTGACCAGAACCATCAGTATACAGTTTTAATACTTTGTTTCTGTTACGGGTAAAGTTAACATTCATTTTCCAGGTAAAGTCTTTAGTTTGTACCGGTGTACCATTCAATGCAACTTCGATACCTTTATTTTGAATAGTACCAGAGTTAATATAAGCGGCATTATAACCGGTGGCGGTAGATAATGTTACCGGAATTAGCTGATCAACAGTTTTGTTGTTGTAGTAAGTGAAATCAAAACCTAAACGGTTGTTGAAAAATGCCATTTCCAAACCACCCTCAGATGCTTTTGTACGCTCGGGCTTCAATTTTGCATTGTTTTGAGTTGTACCTATAAATGCCTGAGGGCTTGAGCCAAATGCCGTAGTAAGCGAATAATAATTGCTTGTGCTTTGTGGTGTACCGCTATTACCAACTTCGGCATAGTTAATTCTTACTTTACCATATGACAGCCATGAGTATTGTTTAAGCAGTTCAGAGAAAGTAAAACCTAAATTAACCGACGGATAGTAATATTTATTGCTATATGAAGGCAAAGCCGAAGAAGCATCACGCCTTAAAGTACCATCCAAAACCAACATTTTTTTCCAGGTGAAAGTAGCACCGGCAAAAATACCATCTGTTTCAAATGGGACATACGTTTCAGTTGGAGCGTTTGGCGTATTTTTAGAGTTTGATAAGCTATAAATACTTGGTACAATTAAACCTCCGTTTGTAGTTGCCGCAATTGACTGGTAAAGATTTTTACGTACGTTAACCCCTAACAGACCTTTAAAATTGAGATCCTGAGTTATATTATTGTCAGTTGTAGCAAGGAAATCAAAGTTGGTTTCATTAAAGCTCAGGTTTCTCCTGGTGTATGATGATAAACCAACAGAACCAACCTGCCTGCGTTCTTCCTGAATCTGGCTCCAGTTATCAACAGTTACACGGCCTAATAAATTTAGCCAATTTGTAGCTTTATAATTTAAACTAACATTACCGAAGTAACGGTTGCGGGTATCTGTTTCAAAGTTTTGGTGACGGATAAAGTATGGGTTATCCCAATAAATTGGAACCAGATTGGTTGGACTTGCCCAGTTCCAGGTAATATTTTGACCACCAGAAGCAAAGTACTGATCTTTAAGCTCCTTGATATCGTTATTTACCTGATACCATTGCCTGAAAGAGTTCAGGATGTTATCTGACTGATAACCGCTTCCGTAACGTCCTTTACCATCTGTACGAGTGTAGTTGATATTGGCGGCTGCAGTTAGTTTACTGTTGATGTTATATGTTCCGCCGAAGTCAAGGTTGTTTTTCAACTCGTTACTGTTGGGCATAAAACCAGTTTGGTTATTGCGGGTATAACCTAATTTAAAAGTACCATTGTCGCCGCCGTTAGTAATAAACAAGCTTTGGTTATTGCTGATTGGATGGGTAAAAAATGTATTGGGGTCATTCGCAGCTGCAACCCATGGCGTTGCTTTGCCGAAATTAGGAGAGAACTTGCTAAATGCATCCCATTGATAAACCTTCAGGTTTGGATCGAATGCATGACCATATGACGCATCTTCGGTTAAAGGATCAACCAAATCTTTAACACCGTCGCCATTGATGTCTCTGTAAAGGAAATAACCGCTTGGATCTTCGTAATACGTTCCGTAACCGCCACCATATTGTTTCTGGTACGTTGGCAAGGTTGATTTATCAACAGCACCGTAACCGTAACTGGTGTTAAAAGTAATACCAAGGCCTTTATTAACCTTTTTGGTTGTAATTAAAATTACACCATTGGCGCCGATAGAACCGTATAGCGCCGTAGCAGCAGCGCCTTTAAGAACGGTAACCGACTCAATATCATCGGGATTGATATCCGAAGCAGGCGAACCATAATCATAACCACCTGTACCGGCCGCTACTGAACTCGAGTTGCTGTTACCCTGGTTGCCACCGCCAGAACCGCCGTTGTTGTAAGGCACACCATCAACAACAAATAACGCCTGGTTATTGCCGAGTATTGATTTAGTACCACGTAAAACAACGTTTGTTGAACCGCCAAGGGCGTTGTTCTGCCTGATTTCTAAACCGGCTACCTTACCTGATAAGCCGCTTACAAAGTTACCGCTACGTTGCTTACTTACCTCGTCGCCGGTTACTTTTTGTGCAGCATAGGCTTGCTGGTTACGCGTTCTGTTTAAGCCCAGCGCGCCCGTAACTACAACCTCGCCAAGTTGCTGGCTCGAGGCAACTAAAACAGCGTTAACTGTTGGCCCGTCGGCAGGCAACGTTTGGGTAATGTAACCAAGAAAACTAAATGACAGTAAAGCATTGTTGGGCACGGATAAGGAGTACCTTCCGTTTGCATCGGTTTGGGTACCGGTTGTAGTACCCTTAATGCTTACTGATACGCCCGGTACCGGTAAGCCATCTTCCCTGGCCGTAACCTTTCCGGTTACGGTATGGTTTTGCGCATATAGCTGTGTTGCAGCAAGTAAAAAGATGCACAAAGTCGTAAGTAGACTTTTTTTCATGAATAAAATGTGTTAGTTAATAGTTAAAAACTTTAAGAGGATAAATCTATATGGGATTTATAAAAAATCAAATTAATAATTGTAACATTTCGTTTACATATATATTATTAAACAAAAAGTAAATTATTCATAGAAAATTCATAAACATTTAGTTCCTTTGTCTGTTCTTACCATATTACTAAATCATTTAGTTAATAATAAGACAGTTAATTAAGTTAATTAGAACAGGGAAGATGCGCGAGGCATTTTCCCTGTTTGCTTTTATTGCCTATTCCATAAAATTAACTTGAAAATGGCCTTAATATTCCAAAATAAACAACGAAAACCATGCCTATCCCAAGAGCCTTTTAAGGAAAACTTTATAAAGGATTTTACAACATCAGGAAAAGACGACAGCCCAGGCCTTAAAAAAAAGCAAACCACCGGCAAATACCTGGCTATTAACGCGTATCTATTATTTAAGATAATCGATATTAAATATACATTTCGTTTAAGTAAATAAAATGTTACAATTCACTAATTAGCTGTAAAATAAATGGTTAATTAAAAAAGGCTTGTGTTTCCACAAGCCTTTTTTCAACCCATACAATATTGGGAATTATTTTTCGTTGCTCATCGAAAAAGGCTCGTCGGCATCCTTTGTGCCGCGTTCTTTATTGGGTGTAGCAATCATATCAAAATCCAAATCGGCACCGTTTAACAGGCCTTTGTGGCTCACCCAATTGTTGGTGTAAGGCTTGCCATCAATGGTAAGGTTGTTTACATATTTGTTATCGGCACTGTTGTTGGGTGCCGTGATGGTTATGTTTTTACCATTCTCTAAATTAACAGTTACTTTTTTAAATAAGGGCGCGCCTAACACGTATTGGTCGCTGGCTGGTGTTACAGGGTAAAAGCCCATGGCCGAGAAGATGTACCAGGCCGATGTTTGCCCATTGTCTTCATCGCCGCAATAACCATCGGGGGTAGCTTTGTACAGTTTATTCATGGTTTCGCGGACCCAGTATTGGGTTTTCCATGGCTGGCCGGCATGGTTGTATAGATAAATCATGTGCTGGATAGGTTGATTACCATGCGCGTACTGCCCCATGTTGGCTATCTGCATCTCGCGAATCTCGTGAATAACGCCGCCATAGTAACTATCATCAAATGTAGGTGGCATGCTGAATACCGAATCCAGTTTGGCTGCAAATTGTTGTTTGCCACCCATCAGGTTTATCAGTCCCTGGATATCATGAAAAACGCCCCAACTGTAATGCCAGCTATTGCCTTCAGTAAAGGCATCGCCCCATTTAAAAGGATTAAACGGTGTTTCAAAAGTACCATCCTGGTTTTTACCGCGCATCAGTTTAGTTTGCGGATCGAAGATGTTACGGTAATTCTGGCTGCGTTTTTTATAGATCTCGATTTCTGATTTTGGCTTACCCAGGGCTTTCCCTAACTGGTAAATGGCAAAATCGTCATAGGCATACTCCAGGGTACGTGCAGCATTCTCGTTTATTTTAACATTGTAGGGCACATAGCCAAGGGTGTTATAATATTGCACTCCCCTGCGACCGGTTGCGTTTGGCCCCTCGTTGTTAGCGCCGTGTTTAAGTGCCTGGTACAACGTTTCAATATCATAACCGCGCATACCCTTCAGGTACGCTTCGGCAACTACCGATGCTGAGTTATTGCCTATCATACAATCAGCATAACCAGGGCTCGACCACTCGGGCAGCCAGCCACCTTCTTTATAATCATTTATCAGGCCCTCCTGCATCTCTTTATTGATAGAGGGATAAACCAGGTTCAGGAACGGGTACAAGGCCCTGAATGTATCCCAAAAACCTGTACCGGCAAATAAATAACCGGGCATTACCTTACCGTTGAAAGGGCTGTAGTGAATTTTTTCGCCTTTGGCATCTATCTCGTACATTTTATTAGGAAAGAAAAGCATCCTGTACAAGCTGCTGTAAAATGTTTTGGTTTGCTCCACGGTGCCACCTTCTACATTCAGCCTGCTCAGGGTTCTGTTCCAGGTGTCTTTGGCTTTTTGACAAGTAACTTCAAATTTATCATCGGCCAGTTCGCGCTTTAAATTAAGCTCGGCCTGCTCAATGCTTATAAATGACGAAGCTACTTTAACATGTACCTGTTCGCCGTTGGCGGTTTTCAGGGTGATAACCGCACCCGCGTGGTCGCCTGTGTATTCCAGCTGGCCGTCGTCTTTTTTCCAATCGTGCCATGCCGATGCCAGCGCAAAGGGTTTATCTACATAAATAACAAAGTAGTTTTTGAAGTTAGCCGGAACGGCGCCACTGTTTTTGGTGCTGTAACCTACAATCTTTTGTTCACCGGGAATAATCTTTACGTATGATCCTTTGTCAAAAGCATCAATTACAATATGCGAGCTATCGCTTTTAGGAAAGGTAAAGCGGAAGCTGGCAGCACGCTCGGTTGGTGTAATTTCGGTAGTTACCTCATAATCGGCCAGGTAAACGCTGTAATAGTAGGGCTTAACAATTTCGGCTTTGTGCGAGAACCAGCTGGCGCGTTCCTTTTCATTCAGTTTCAGCTTACCTGTTTCGGGGAAGATAGAAAACATACCGTAATCATTCATCCATGGCGATGGCTGGTGCGTTTGTTTAAAGCCCAGAATTTTATCGGCATCATAAGTGTACTGCCAGCCATCGCCCATTTTGCCGGTTTGGGGAGTCCAGAAGTTCATGCCCCAGGGCAAGGCAATTGCCGGGTAAGTATTCCCGTTTGAGAGGGATGGCTTGGATGCTGTACCCATCAGCGGGTTAATCAATTCAACAGGGTCTGTTACCCTGGCGCTTTGCTGGGCAATTGCAGCTGCCGGTAAACAGGCCAGGGCCAGTAAGAATAGTTTTTTCATTAATCGGAGTTTGTTTTTTAAGGGTGATGACAGCAACAGTGGCTATTATAAAAGCTTCTGTTGATATCGTCGGATGTGTTTGCTTTGTTATTTGTTCTAATAATTTTTTCCCGGTGCGAATATGGCAATCTGCTATAAGTAAAAAAACTCCCGCGCATGAAAATTCACGCACGGAAGTATTATTCAACTTTCTCTCAAAAAGTATTTTTTCACCATTTCAACTCAACCTTTATACCATCGGGACTATTAGCGAAGCCCAGGTATAAGGTTTTTGACGAGGTATCCCATGATGTTTTAATATCAGTAATAATTTGCCCTTTGCTATCGGTTATAACAATTTGTTTTGGTTGGCCCGGCAATAAAACCCGCGCGCTGTTAAGCGTTTTCACCGGGCTTTTGGCTATAAAAGAATAGCTGCCGGCTGCAACTTTTTCGTCATAGATCCTGGATGCCGAAGCTAATACCTGGGGTATGTTTTTATTGGCAACCCTTGCAACATTGTATAACAATGCCTGCTCGCCGGGATTGATCACCTTTTCGGCCAATATCGGTAACTGCGGATCGAACAGATCAATTACCGGGCCTTTTATGGTATAAGGCTTGCTATCGGCATTTTCATCCATCACAGCTACAATATCGTAAGGGCCACGGGCCAGGTAAAGGCTATTTTTAAACGTTAAAGCGCCTGCATGGGCATCTTTTTCATAGGCTTGTTTAACGGTGCTGATGTAATTGCCATCGTTAGCTGCCTGCAGTACGTATTCTTTTGGATTTTGCCTTAACACATATACTGCGCCTTTACCAACGTTAAACTTTTGGCTGTCGGCATTAGGGTTTACGCCCAATAGTTTAAATAAGTGTTGCGATGGTGCGGTATAGTTATTCCCCCTGGTATCCCACCATTCCATCACCGACTGGTAGGGGTCATCATCCCGGCCGCAATAAATTAATACTCCACCCTGCTTTACCCAGGCCGCCAGTTGCTGGTGAATTTGTGGCGATACAGGCTTCATATTAGAATAACTCATCACCAGCACCTTGATATTTTTAAGCGATGCCGCATAGCCCAGGTTTTCCATATGCACGGTTTGTACCGGAACGCCATGTTTTAGCAGTGGCAACGTTTGGCCGTAGAAGTTTGAAAACTGCGGATCCTCGAACCCGTTATGTGTAGGGAAACGCTGAAACATTAGTGTATTACTCATCAATACTCCAATACCGTTTACGCCGGTTACCTTATTGGCTGATGGCGGCATACTGTTTAGTGCATTAACCATCACCTGCATCTGGGTTGAGTAATATTGAGGGATCAGGATCTTTTCATCACTATTGGCAACCTTGTAGGGATGCGTATAAATGCGCTCGGGCCATGGCATTACTTCATAATCAGATACGGTTGGGTACAATAGTTTTGCTGTAAAAGTGGCCTGGTAATTTCGTTTATAATCGCTCCAGTCCTTTTGCCTGTCTTCAATCGGGTCGGTTAAAAAAAACATTTTGCGGCCGGTTGGCGCTGTCATGGATACCATCGACCCATATTCCAGGTAGGCGTTTTCAAATACGCGTTCTTTTTGCAGGCCGTTAAAATAAGTAGGCTCGCGCGAGGTGCCTGTCCACACCTGGGCTATATAACCATCAATACCGGGCAACGAAGCCAGGCTTGCCTCAGGGCTAACAATTTGCCACGACGAATAGTTAACCAGCGAATGCGTGGCTATAAACACTTTTATATTTAAGCCCTTGCTTTTGCCATAGGCTTTAGCGTAAGATGATACTTTTTCAATGGCATCATAATACAGGTGGTACTTTAATTTGCTGGATAGGTAAGTATTTTCGGCAGATGCATCCTGCGGCTTCCAGGGGAAACCGTAATAGCTTTGCCATTGAGTTTTGAAGCCCGCGCTATAGCCTGCACGTGCCCAAAATTCAGGTTCTTCTAAAAATATATTGGTGATGCCAACATCAATTACCCTTTTAATAACCGCTGTTTTCATATACTCGATGAACGAGGCATCGGGCACTACGTATGGCATATCCCTGCCATGAAAAATAGTATCGCCCTTTTGGGTAACCTGCCCAACGCCCAGGTGGTTTTTACCATCCCATTTACCCAGGAAATAATCTTTGTAATCGCCCCAGGCTATGCCGGTCATGAAGTTGGTTTGATAACCATGATCGCGCCAGGTTTGCACGCGTTGTTCAAAGGTCATGCCCGGGCGGTCGTTGGTTCCGTAAACAATGGCGATATCACTGCGTACATCAATCTCGGGCATCCAGGGGCTGGCGGTTTGGAAAGCGGTTTTCTCTTTTAACGGTGCTGGCGTCTGTTGCGCAAAAACGGCAGACGTCAGCATAGTTAAACAACAGGAAACAAAAATGTTTTTCATAGATAGGTGCAGGGCGATAGATGCCGCTTAATACCATACAATGATAGGATAGGTGGTATTAAAACAAGGGTTAATAAATGGGTTAACCCGGTTTAAATTTCATTAACCCATTAAAATTAATCGCTTTATTAACCGCGAAATGGCTGAAAATCTTTAGTCGGAAGTCTTAAGTTCTAAGTCAAAAAGGACGATTCAGATTTATGAGTACTTCTGACTTAACACTAATAGTTCTATTAACGCCCCCTATTTACCGCAAATTTTATCAAATGGAATAGGGTAATCAATCCCTAATGATCTTTTGTATTCGGCTATAAAATCATCGTAGGTGCGGCGGGCGTGTTCAATACCCCTGGTGCGCCTGATGGCTTTCAGTTTATAGTTGATGCCGGCATCGCTAAACGGGTCGATATTTAAAATCAGCCGGCTTATCTCCAGTGCTTTTTTAAACTGTCCCTCATCATAGGTGTTTTTTATTACAGGCTGCAAAGCCGGCATTAACGCTTCTTCGTACGCTTCCTTAAAATCATCCAGCCAAACATCGGGCATAGCCGGCAGTAGGCCGCCACGGGCCATCAAATCAAAATGCGGAACCTCCAATGCTGCTGCCCCCTGCCTGTTATTAAGGCTGGCTTGCACCACAAAATAATCACAAAAAAAGGCATCTGAAACAGTGAAGCTATACGTATCATTGATGTAAGCCAGCTCAACCCCGTCCAAATCAGCAAGAATACTTCTCAGGTGATTTAAGGTAACGCCCCTGATATTTTTTGTTTTGGCTACATCTTTATCGGCCCAAAGGGTGGTTGAAATGCGCCTGGAGGTTACACCGTTTTTATCGCGGCTGTTCAGTAAAATCAAAATGAATAGCTGTTTTATTTTAGGGCTAAACAGGTAGGTAATATCCTTGCCGCTTTTATCATAAACCATAAATGCGCCCAGCAAATAAACAGCATTAACTTTGTTGCCGATAACTTCCAATACACTTTCACCCTGCGTTAAATCAGCAGTATCCGGCACCGGTTTGGCTTTTTTTCTTTTTAGGTAGATGAATGCGCCGCAGGCTACAAGCAGCATCGCAGCCAGCACTCCAACATAGCTATACACACTGGTTGTTGTGCTTTTAGCCTGTTTCGATTTTAAATAAGCGGCATAACTCACCGGGGGAAATGCCAGCGAATAAATTTTGATACCCGATTTTGCAGGCGAAGTAAACTCCTGTGTGGCGCAATAAAATTCGTTCGCGTTGCTGTTAAAAAACAGGTTAACATCGGTTTCAATCCGTTCGGATGTTACCGCAATCTCGCCGCTTACAACCTCGTATGATCCATCTTGTACCGAATACTTATAAAGCTTCAGGCTGGTTTTAGGCCGCTCGTGCGGGTAACACAGCACATAAAAATATTTTCCATCCTTTGATGGTACAAGGTTATTGGCAGGCACAAAAGCCTCTTCATCAGGCTTAATTTCCCATAGTTTTTTGATGGTGCGGCTGGTTAGGTTAACCCGGTACAAATCATAAAAATGCATGCCACCTACAACCTGGCTACCCGATTGATTGCCAATACCGCCAAATATATACACGTCGTTATTCGCGTCGGCAACGCTGCAGGCCGAAAAAAATCGCGGATCGATATGGTCGCCGGTAAAAATTACCTTTTGCCAGTTATTATTCAGGGTATCAAACTTAAAAAAATCATTATAGTATCTGAATAAGCCATAGCCACCAAACAGGTAAAGATCATGGTACTTATTATCGTAAAACACATTGTGGTGGTGCCGCTGTGACGGAAGCGCGGCGTTTCCTTCAACCTCCCAATTTAGGTTTTTCAGATCAAGTGATGCCATACCCGATAACCGGCCCCGCGCATTGTTTACCTCATACGCATACAATTTATTTTGTTTTGGATTAATAATGCTTTTGCCCAGCAGCAGTGGCATGGGGAGTGGATTTTGATAGGGCTTAGATGATTCCTCATCCTTCCTTACATCATAAATAGTTAACGAGTTGCCGTTAAACAGCATAACACTTTGATCCTGTTGATTAAAATTAAGCCCGACGACATCGCTAAAGCTTTTTGAAAACAGTGGCTTCCAGAAGTACGATTCATTAATAAGCCAAACCGGGTTTTCAACAAAGCCAACCTCGTCGCCATTGCTGCTGTGCACGTTTTGGCCTTCCCATTCATCTAACGGGAACGAATAAATTTGAGAAGCATCGCCAACTTCCAGGTTGCGGATGGCCATATTGGGCACATCGGAATAACGCGAATTTTTGCCAAAGGTAATTACCGGGCTGATGCTGCCGGTAAAACCAAAGCCCGAAGCGCCATATGGTTTACTGTTAACCCACACGGTTGCTTTATCCCCACGCAAGTCCAGTTTGATTTTGATGGCTGTCCATGTCCTTTTTGACAGCTGGGCGGCGCTCAGCGGGATGGTGATCTTATTGCTCTTACTGTCAATATTGAAATTTAAGTAAGGGGTACCGTTCAAATAAATATAACTGAGGCTATAGGAGTTGTTTTTACCATCGGCAAGATTTAAAACATAGCCCAGGTGCGAATTATCCCACAAGGCCAGATCGAAACGAATGGACAGTTGATCGTTAAAGGTGGGCTGATCCTGCTTAAAAACGGAATATGACGTCCGTTTTTCCATTAAACTATCATTCGAGTTGAATTGTAAACCCTGCGCTTGTAATTTTAAGCACGGGCCAAGGGCGGCAGCAAAAACCAAAATCCTATATACCCAGGGATGAAGTAATAAAATCCGGCTCGCTTTTGTCATTGAATACACTTGTCTAAAATCCCCGGGACCAGGGGAATGGCCCGCTATTGAACGCAAGTGCTAAAATATGTTTTTTTTAAGTATGGTAAATGGGGAATTTGTGATCGCGAATTGATCCCCACTATGCTTCACCCGTTCCGCGCCTGATGGCGCTTTTAAATTTTTGTTTAATGATAGTTGTTTGGGTCATTTTTTAATTACCAGGTTAGCGGTCTCTGCCGCAACGCCAATTGTAGCCACCGAGCCGCTGTTAAACCGCAAAAAGTCAGCCTCTACACCATCGCTGAATATAATGCCGTTCGTGGGCATCAGCGATTCGATAGTTAAAATTTGCTGGTTTTTAATAACACCCGCAGCGATATTTGTTTTGGTACGAATGCTTTGAAATGGCTCGCGCACCGCAAATAACAGTTCGTTTGTTTTAATTTTTGGCTGTTTTGGTTTAAGATTTTTTTCGAACAAACCTGTTACACCATAGGCCATATTAAAAATGGAACTTAGCCAACCGGTTGAACCTGCGGGTGTAGAGACTATCAACCCGCTTGATGATTGCTCCTCTGTTTTTGCACCGTATGAGATCTTGTACCGCGCCGATACATGCGATGCGGCGCCAATAAACAAATCATTAAAAGCCAGCAGCCTTTGGCCATCGTTCAGTTTGGCTTCGGCAAAGGCCATGGTTTGCGAATTGAATTGACCGGCGATCACACTCTCTACCCCGCCTATAAAATTGCCCGTATCAAAAGGCAGCAGCACCCCATCATAACGTTGTTTATCGGGATTTACAGCCACAATGGGAACACCCCTTGCATATTTGGCGGTGTTGGCCACCAATCCGTCCTGCCCTATCACAATGATGATATTCTTCGCGGAAAAGATAAACGACGGTACAAATGCCCGCTCAACTATTTTGTATTTAATGGTTTTGGAAAGCTGCGCCTGCAAACTGCTTAAGGCAAGGTGAAAAGTTTCGTGCTCCGCTTCATAATCATTAAAATCGCCGCCAAGCCTTTCTATATAAAACTTGGCCTGGGCTTTGGTATTGAAACGCTCAATTAAAAACTCGAGCCGCGTTTTATTTTTCACAATGATGGCATATTCAACGCTCATTTTTTGTTCTCAGACTTATCTTTTAAAAGCGAATCCAATAATTCCGGGCTGATGTTCAGGTTACCTATTTTATCGGCATTTTCGGCAAGCTCCCTGAATGCCAGCGAGATGTTAAACCTTGGGTCTGGATTATTATTCAGCGCTGTAAGTAGTTTCCAATCCATGTCTTTGTAAGGTTTAAGCGTTGTTTCAATTACAAAACCCTGGGTTTCGGCTTCTTTTTTGTCGTTGGCGGTTTTTTGTTCAATCAATAGTTTTCGTTGATTTTCAACCGCTATGTCGGCCTTAAGTTTCATCTCTCTGAGCTTCCTGTCATTGTCAGACTTCTGCACTTCCGATTCCATTTTCTTTTCGGCTATCTGCTTTTGCTTTTCCTCAACGGCTATTTCGGTATTCAGCTCGGTTTCTTTTATTTTACGCTCCTGCTCAACAGCAAAATTACGGCGTTCAAAAATGGCCTGGTCGGCCTCCTGCTGCAACTTCTCCCGTGTTTCGGTTTCCAGGGCGCGGGCCATTTCGGGAGTGGCCGAAATGCCAAGGATATTAACCCCCATAATCTCTATCCCCATTAAACCAATGGCAGCCGAAGACTTAAGTCCCTCCAGGATCTTCTCCTCAATAGCCTTTGCCGAACGGATAGCATCCTTCAATTTTATCCCATGAATATAGGACGACGTAGAGGTTTGCGCTTCGTTAATAATACGCTGGTTCAATTTTTCGATGTCGTTTTTCTTATACATCCCGTTATCATTCACGGTAAAATCAAGTACATCGGCAAGCGCTTTGGGTTTGCTTATTTTATAACTTATTTGACCTTGTATAGTTACCGACTGGTAGTCGTTAGTCGATTCGCTAAATATAAAAGGCAGATCGTTACTCCCCATAGGGATGGCCACAATAGAACTATTAGGCGAAAAGTAGAAAAATGATAGCCCGCGCCCTTCTTTTACGATATCTCCATTTTTAAAATGAAGTACGTAGGTCATAGCGTCGAACTTAATATGCTGAATTCCAAACATGTGATAGTGGTTTATGGTTACTTAGTTATTGTATGCTAATATAAAACTTTTTTAATAATGAACTCATACAAGCTTCATCGCCATTTATTAACCCGCTCTGTACTATCGTCAAACTGAGCCGATAAAGAATTCATCCGCGATGCCAACAGTAGCTGATGACCCTCGAGACCACGAGTAAAGACAAGATCGCAATAGCCAACATTTTTCTGCCATTGTTCCATAAAATAATTGGCAGATGCTTTCGTTCTGCCAATTAATTCGGGCACAGCATGATAATCTTTTTGCTTCACAAAAAATAAAAACATATTCCTCCTCACGATAACGTACCGCGGGTTATCTATAAGCCCGACTATTTCATGCAACATATTAATAAAAGCAGAGTGCTCATATGTTGTGCCGCCATCCAAAAAACAATAAACGTTGCCAAACCGGTCAACCGATGAATCTACCCTAAGTTTGGCGCGGTCTGTTTTAACAACCTTTATGTGTACCATAGAGCTTAATAATGCATTGGCTATTTGCTCAACATCCTTTGATATATCGCGGTATTTAATAAAAAGTCGCAAAGCTTTAAATGCCAGGCGGCCAAACACAAGAAAGCCGGTTATTGCAATGATAACAAGGTAGATAGAAATCCCCTCACGCGACGATAGTAACCTTCCTGCCCTGCCCAGGCTTTGCAATATGGCAAATAAATAATCGAGCATACCAAAACCAAGCGCGGCAAGCAGGTTGGCAATAGTTTTATTAAGGTACATGGTTTTCACAGTGCTGTATTCGCGGTCGCTTTCAAACGGGATCTTGATCTCTTCAATTAACGTGACGCCATTTTCCAGTGCAGTATTCCATTTTGCTTTAAGGGATTCCCTGTCGGCCGCGTAAGTAAGGGCCTTTTTATTTTGTTGTTCAACATCATCCCACCGTTTTATGCCGGGCGGGATATTTAACCGGCCTACACCATTTTCGATGCCGCCGCCATCTTTAAAAGAGATGCCAACAAAGCTTTTAAACCTGCGCTTAAGCATATCAAAATCTTCGCCACCAGTAGTGGTAGTTGGGTCGATACAACATAAGTGCCAGATGTTGCCCGTTTTGCCCAGGTTACCTTTTTGGGTACGAATGGCGCGGCCTCGCATTTGGTTGGACAGCACAAACGAGCCAACAAAACTGGCCAGCACCAACGAATTAATTGCAGGCGCATCCCAACCTTCGCCCAAAAGCGATTTTGTACCGATCAGCACCTCTATTTCGCCCGATTGAAAAATCTGTGTAATGAGATTAACAATATCGTTTTTTACCTGCTCGCTCTGTTCAACCAAAACGTAATCGCTTGCAAATGGCACCCTTTCGCAATTAATTTCGCCCAATCCATAATGCTTCACCTTTTCCCGGAACACCAGGTAAGCCGAATACGGGACAATGACCAAGGATCCCGTTAACACCCCAATTTTGATACCGGCGGCATTCTGGCGCCTTAGTTTTTCAAAAATGGTCATCACGCCAATTTTGTTCAGCTCAAAATTATTGACATCGCCATTGATATAAAACTCTTTGCGGATATAATCTGTCAATACTACCATGCGCAGGTTGTGACCCAGTTGCTGATATTCAAAATTGACAATATGTTGTATGCTATCTAATTTGCTGATACTGGAAGTTAAAGCCCCGGTCACTTTTTTGTTTTGCGAAAAGCTGATCTGCCGTTTTTCTATAGCCCCATACCGATGCAATTTGCCTTCGATAATTTTTTGATGGGCGGCAAAAGTTTTAAAATGTTCCTTATCCCGGTACAGGTAAAAATCCAGCAAAACCTCCATCCAGCTGTTATCAAAAACGGGGATTTTCAGTTTTTTGTTATCAATAACGTCAAGATGATCTTTTGATATAACCCTTCCGTTGGCATTTAAAAAAATGAGCGAAGCGGAATAGTAAGACAGATTGGTATAAATCCAATCTAAACTCCCCTGCGGATTTTGCCAGGCCGGATGATTTTCAATGGCATTGATTAAGGTTTCGTCGGCTTTAATCTCTGTAAAAAGTTCTTCGATACCCTGCCTGAACGCGGTTATCCCTTTAATCTCATCTTCGGCGGGTAGTGATAGGTAAACATAGTCCTGGTGCGGGCACAAATCGCCTTCAATTATTAACTCCGGCACCGAAATTTCAATATTGATCGGCCCGTTTAATTCCAGGTAACGCTGCCATTCTGTTGCCGATACATCATACGGTGGCGTGGCGGTTAATCCTATAATCATGGGATCTATCGCTTTTTTAACCTTATTAAGCGTATGCCACCATTCATTTTTTAAATGGTGCGCTTCGTCAACCACAATGGTTTTTACCTGCTGCTCTTTTAAGCCGTTTACAATATTATCAAGGTTATGGTTGGCCGATGTTACGGGTTCGTGTTCGTCAACTTCTTCTTCGCTCTCGCTTTCCGGTTCGGCAACTTTCAGATCGTTGCAGGCAGCATGCAGACCCTGGTAGGTTATCACGGTAAGGAAACCAGGCTTCCGGATATCGTGCGAAACCCAGGCAGGCGTTTGTTCCTGTTGTAAAAACATTTCACAAAACCGCTGTATCCACTGATTCCTGATAGCTATGGTTGGTGTGAGGATCAGCGTAGGCTGGTTAATCCTGATGGCAACTTCCAGTCCTAAAACTGTTTTTCCCGAACCCGGTGGTGCTATAACGTGTAAATGGCCGTCTTTTAAATACTCATCCAGCCCATCAAGCACACGCTGCTGATATGCCCTCCAACCATATGAAAATTTGATGTCAGCAGGAAACTCTTTCAATTATTACAGATACTTAATTTGCTAATTTATAATTTTAAAATTGAGCGGCAATTTTACCGATGATTTCGGATTTAAAATTCAAGCAAAGTGGCTTTACTTTGCAGGCTGCTGCATCGGCACAAGTTTATTATAGGTATCCACAAGGACTACCTCTTTATCCTGTACCGCATAATATTCCGTACCCAGGCTTAGCCCATTATCTGTACGTTCCAATATTACCTTGACAAAACCATGCCGGGTATCGCATGAATACACCAAGTCGGCTCCATTCAGAACTTCGCTTCCGGCGCTAAAACGCTCGTCATCGATATGGGCCACAGGATGCAGTTCGTCAAAACCACCTGCGCCGGCTACTATGTATGGCACGGTGATGCCATTTGGATAACGCTTGCTGATACGTTGGTAATTGTGCACGTGCCCGCTAAGTACCATATCGGGCCAAATATTGGTTTCGCCAAAAGCTCCTTCCAGGAATTCGATCATGGGCAAGCTGGAACCATGATTAACATCGGCCGAGTATGGCGCGTGATGGATACAAACCAGCAATGCCTTTTCTGGATGGTTTTGCACCGATGACTTTAATTCCTGCAGGAACCACTCCTGCTGCTCGGGCGTTATTACGCCATATTTGGGCACATTGCTGTGCAAGCCAATGATCGTGGCAAGCGGCGTATCCAACGTCCAGTAAATATTGGGTTGAACCATGCTTTTCCGTGGGCTGTCGCCGGCAAATGGTATTGCCCGTTGTTGGGTATTGCAAAAAACAGCAGCAAAGGCATTCAAACTTTGGTATGGCTTATCGACATTGGGGTTTATGTCACTGTCGTGATTGCCGGCTATGGCAAATACGGGGCCGGGGTAATTGTTATAGGGATCAAAAAACTGACTCTTGTAATATTTTTCTTCGCCATGGCTATACACTACATCGCCTAGGTGATACAGGAACGAAGGCCTGTTTGCTGCCACCGAGGTTTGATACTGTGAGGTCATGGCATTGGGTACCCTCTTCTGAAAATCAGGGTCGCGAAAGCCACCGGTATCGCCCACTACATGAAATACCATGCGGTTATCGTTTATATCGGGCAATATGTCGTTAACATTTAAATGGTATGGGTACTTTCCCGGCGGCGGCGGCAAAAACTTATAGGTATCGTCGGGCTGATCTTTTTTAAAAACGGGGGTGGTATATTTAGGGGATATTGTCATTTAGCGTTAATCATCGAAAGATCAAACATACCAAACAAATATAAATTGAAGGTGAACAAAAGTTTAAGTAGCCGCCACTAACGGTTTGCTGTGCCGAATTATTCGTGCAGCACAAGGATAGCTTTAACTGATTTATTTATTACCTGGTTTACTGTACTTCGTGTAAATAACCGGTAAACAATATTATGATGATGTTTAACCAGGCAAAGGATATCGGTTTCGTGCGTTTGTACAAAATCAACAATGCCATTTATAGCGCTGCTGTTATTAATATAGTTAAAATCAAGTTCGGCATTTTTTATCAGGCTGCTTAATTTGGCTTCCCCTATTTTGATATGTTTATCGTCGGGCTTATCGGCTACATATAACACCTGCATTTTTGCCGATGCAAATGCCTCCACCATCTCGTTCAAAGCGTTTACATCGTCGGCAGACAATCGGGTTTCAAAATCTGTAGCCAACGTAATCACCGGCACCCTGGAGAACTTGCTTTCCAGCGGAATGATTAAGGTAGGCGTTTTCACCTTGCTTACCATCATACTTGCATTACTACCCACAATGCCCGCGATACCTGTTGCGCCGGTTATACCCATCACTAAAAGCTCCACCGGGTTTCCATCTACATAACGGGTTATTACATTTTTTAAAAAACCTACATCGCAAAGGGTACTAACCTTAACCGAGGCATAAACATCCTGCCGGGTAAATTCGGCCACCCATTCTTTTAAGGCCTCCCTTTTGTTGTTATAATAGTCTTCAATAAAAATAGCGTTGTAGGTGCTGTTGTTAATGCCCTCGGTAGGATGTATGGCATGTATAACGCAAACATCCCTGTTTAGTACGGTGGCCAGCTCCATAGCGTAGGCCATTGCGTTGGCAGCGCTTTTTGAAAAATCGGAAGCAACAAGAATCTGTTTCATTTTTGGCCTTTTAAATAAACAAATGGAAAAACATGAATAATAAAGATGCTAAAATTATTGCTACCGGTAAAGTGAGCACCCAGGCCATCGCAATATTTTTTATGGTTTTATTATTGAGATTGCCTTTACCGCCCGAAGCAACCATAGCACCGGCAATGCCGCTTGAAAGCACGTGTGTAGTACTTACCGGCAAACCAAATGCCGTACTAAGGCCAATGGTTGATGCCGCAACAATTTCGGACGTGGCGCCCTGCGCATAACTTAAATGTTCGTTGCCAATTTTTTCGCCAATGGTAACTACAATCCTCTTCCAGCCAATCATGGTACCCAGCCCAAGCGATACGGAAATTATGGCGATAACCCAAACCGGCGCAAAATCTGTTACATGTTCCAGCTCATCGGATGCCGATGTAAGCATATCACGATCATTTGCCGGCAATTTTATCTTATTATCTTTAAGCACCGTTCGGATTGCCTTTACAGTTCCCTCTACCTGTTTACGGTAACGGTAAGTTTTGGCAACATCGGTTTCATTTTTTTCGGCCAGCGAGGCTTTTGCCTGCCCAATTATAGTTGCCAGTCTTATAAATTCACTATTGGGGGCTTTGTTTGCGGTGGTGTTTTTAGCTATCACGAGACTGGCCTGGTTAAACGCCGCCAAAACTTTATCATTACTTATATTATGATTAACGGCAAACCGGGCAGGTAAAAAGGCTATCAGGATAAGCATAAATAAACCAACACCTTTTTGCCCGTCGTTACTGCCATGAAAAAAGCTAACCAGGGTACAGGTGGTGATGAGTAAAAGCCTGATTAAAATTGGCGGCCTGTCATTTTCGCCGGTCGGGATATGAAACAGGGCATGTGATTTAGTCACATGCTTTAAAAACAACATAAGCAGGGCCGCGCCGCCAAAACCAACAATGGGCGATAGAATAAGCGACAGACCTATCTCTTCGGCTTTGCTCCAGTTTACGCCGGGACCGTGGTAATACCAGGTAAAGGCCAGGCCCGCACCAATCATGGCGCCAATCATGGTATGCGAACTGGAACACGGAATACCAAGATACCAGGTGCCCAGGTTCCAGATGATGGAGGCAAGCAACACCGATAATACCAGGCAGGCGCCAACGCTTACAGGCAAAGTCATCAAAGCATCAAGCGGCACAAGTTTTAAAATACCCATGGCCACTGTTACGCCCCCCAGAAATACCCCTAAAAAATTCCATAAGCCCGACCACGGAATAGCATATGCCGGCTTCAAAGCCCTGGTATATATTACGGTAGCTACCGCGTTTGCAGTATCGTGAAAGCCATTCACAAACTCGAACCCGATAACAGCCAGGATGCAGACAATAAAGACAATCAGTAAATAACCATTTAAATTAACCTGGCCAATAAAAGGAAGTGTGGCTGCAAGTATTGAAATATGCATATCAAATTATGTTTGTGCCCCGGCAGGCTTATTTAGCCTTTCTAACCCGCTCTCAAATAACAGCTTCAAACATTGCTTTAATACCAATTCATGGTTAATTATTTGTTATTTAATTGTTTATGATTTCTAACAATATCAGCATTAAACACCTATAGCTTTATCAGCTTACCATTATACACCACATGGCCGGCTAAAGAAATTACATATACATAAATACCCGGATTAAGGTTCACCGCGACCGTATTTTGCAGATTGTTGAGCGTTTGCGTTATGCTGAGTTTGCCGCTGGCATCATATAATTTAAAGTCGTAATTGTTGATATCGCCGCTTAAAATGGTAAATTGTTTATCAACAGGGTTTGGGTACACGGCAAACTGCTTGTTTTGCAACACAACGGCTTCAACGGTATCGGTATAAATAACCTGGTTATCGGTAGTGATCAGTTTGGCCCGGTAATACTGTACCTGTTTGGGTGCCGCATCCGTAAACTGGTAACTAAGCTGGTTTGTAATTACCGGCGAAGCACCGATTGACCTAAACGAGGCAGGGCCTGTCATTTTTTCCCAGGTAATGGATTTTAGGTTCACGGTACTGCCCAGGTAAAGATCTAATAAAACTTTATTGCCCGTTACATTTGCCAGCAATGTTTTCACATAACAACCCACTCCTTGCGTGGTAACATCAATGGTATAGCTTTTTAAGCCCTCAAAACCATTGCCCATAGCGCTCACGGCAAAATATTTGGAGGTTTGTTGTTGTGCCGGAATAATGAGCATGGTATCTGTTGTTGTGGCCAGTTTTTGTAAAAGGTTGTCTTTAATGGTGTAAACCACGTAGCTCGTACTTCCTTGCTGTGGCATCCAATGTAACAAAGTGCCCTGGGTGCAGTTGTAGCCCACTTTTAGTCCTATCGGAGCCGAAATATTAAATTCGGCACTTAAAAATGAGCTGTTGCCGATATCCATTTTTAAGATGGCAGTGCCAAATACCCCGGGCGTCTGCCAATCATAAAAATTATTTTTTATGGTTACGTTGTTAAGGGCTTGCCATGTTAAACCATGATCGTAGCTTACACTGAGTTTGCCCTGTGCTGCACCGAACGAGCTTTGCCAGCGCAGGTAATTATCATCGGCGGCAAAAAGCTGGTCGGCAGCTGCCGGATAAATCCATTCAAACTTATTTGCCTGGGCTGCCTGGTACGCCATGTAAAATTTTTGCGGCCCTGATGGCACTTTGCGGCCTTTTACGTATATGGTGTAGCTGCCGGCAGCCGGGTTTGCAATAACCACCTGCTCCGTATTGTTTAACGTATCTGTAAGCCTTTGCGCGGGCTTGTGCAACGAATCGAGCGAAGGGAAGTTACTTAACGTCCAGGGTAAAATAGTTTTTCCATCGGGCGTTGAAATTGATAGGTCGAGGTCGTTAATCAGCGCCTCGGGCGCGTTTAACGGGGCGGCCGGGTCTGTCCAGGCTATTGATACCTTCAATTCTTTTGAACCCGGGGATACATCTATCCTAAAATCACTTTGCGCTCCCTCAGCTACCACCCCACTGTTAAACCTGTTTTCCTGTAAGGTACGCATCGCTTCCAGGCCATTTAACTTGCCATAACCGGTTTTAAAATCGACGTAGGAGTTGCCAATATCATCGGCCGAATTGATCAGCAACGCCTTTACTAAAGCAACCGGGGGCAAATTCATATGCGTTTGTTTATAAGCCTGCTGTAATAAAGCAATAGCGCCCGAAGCCAGGGCCGCGGCTCCTGATGTTCCGTCCTCGCCATCGGCAACCAGCTCGGGCTTTACGCGTCCATCATAAGCTGGCCCACCAGAGCTTAAATCTTCGGGGATATTTGTACGGCCTGTACCGCCTATCACCAACACGTTTTTTGCCTGCTTAAAATCGCCCGATAAATTGGCTACGCCCGGTAAACCGTTATAAACGCCTGTAGCCGGTGCGGTAAGCCCAACATTGCCCGACGAAAACACATGTACAATGCTGTCATTTGCTGATACCTGCTCATCATACGCTACGGTTTCGGCTCCGTAATAATTTTCAATGCCGGTACCATAGGAGTGGTTTTGGAGGCCTATATCGAACGTTTTAAAAACAGTGGTGCTATCAGGAAACAGGTTGATGAAATCGGCAGATGTAAAACGCACCTTAGGCGCGGCGCCAAGCCCTTTTATAAACGAGTTTGCATTACCGCCAATAAGGGTGGCCATGGTAGTAGCATGCCCGGAAGTTGTAGCTGATGCCGGAAAAGATTCAAACGTGCGGCCAAGCAGATCCAAATCGTTATCATACCTGCTCTCCTTAACACTTACATTGATGCCCTGCCCGTTGATGTCCGGGTAATTGCTCCGTATCGCGCTAATGGTATTTGCACCCAAATCAATATCGCTGATTGCCAATTCGGCGTGTGCCTTGCGGGTATTATCTGCAAAAACAACATAGGGTTGCTGTAATAATTCATTTAACTTATTAATGGGGATATTGACTGTTGCCCTATTGCCGTTTGTGGCTGTTATTTCGCCATATTTTTTTACCTCACCCTGCGCGGTGGTATTATTCAGGGTAATATCAACGGTAATCGTTTTACTGCTGTTAGGATGCTTTTGGGTGACCAGGGCAAGATTATCTGATGCCTTCCACAGGGAGTTTGCGGGGGCTATTATTTCAAAATCTGCATTCTGGGGGATGGGTTTGTTTGATGCTACAATATAATAATTGTATGAAAGTCTTTTTATAACGCGCGCATTCGCGGAGGGCGTAAATGGCCGTTTATTGATCTTAACAACATAAAAATTAACAGAGTCGGCTAATGCAGGTTTATTTGTTGCCGAATAAAGATCTTTGATCATTTTGTCGCCCGTTGTTTGCTGCGACCAGGAGTACTCAAAACAAAGCAAAAAAACAAAAGGCAGTAATTTTTTAACCATGCTTTAAGATTAATAAAAATAAGGGAGAGCACCGCCCTCCCTTATTAATAGTAGTAAATAATATAATACCCGATAGTATTACAAATGTTTAGTATAAATAATTTAAGGCTATCACATCATTCGGATTAAAAGTACGGTCGGTACCCGATGAGCAAGCCAGCATCCATGATCCGGCATCTGCCTTGGTAGGGGTGCCCGGGATGTTGATGGCGCCAATACCTGCGCTGCCTTCATTAACATGTCTGCCGCCGCAGCTAAACGCACGGTTCATATAATCGGTATGGCGGAAACCGATGCAATGGCCTATCTCATGCTGCAAAACCGAGGTTAAATAATTTACATCGGGATTGGTACCGTAAGCCTGAGCATTGGTGTTCATTTGAATTTGGCTATAAGGATCGCCGGCTGACGTTGGGAACCCGGACGAACCCAGGGTAATGTAACCACCGCTTGGCCCTTCGTTAAAGCCAATTACCTGGATATTACCGCCGCTGCTTACCACCTGGAATTGGATAGTAAGGCCTAACGCATTGTAACGCGCCACCGCATTGCTTGTTGCTGTAGCATAAACAGTTGGCAGGTTTGATACCGAAACAGTAATTGTCCTGGGCAGGCTTTTAACCAGGTTGGTGGTCCGGTACTGCTCGTTTTCGGCAATCCTTAAATTGGGGCTGGTGCTTGCTTCTGATAAGTTGGCCGAAGTTAAAAGAATATCCCCCTCTACCAGGTAATTATCGCCCTGCTTTCTAACTTCGTCGGTGCTAAAGCCCAGGTCACTTATCTTTTTTAATACATCAGCCGAAACAGCTGTGGTTTGCTTTGCCGGCTGGCTGTTGTTTTTAGTACAAGAAAATAGAACGGACGCAGCAACAATGGCACCAAGGCCAATTGTTAGTAATACTTTGTTTTTCATGTGTGCTTTTCGTGTTAAGTTATGTTTGTAAGGTTTTCCTAAAAACTACAATTGGCTGGCCAGCATTGAAATAATATAACTTATCGGGTAATTATATTATTCGGTTAATTGTATACAATTACAATTTTAATTTTTAGTTAAGCGTAAATTAATTTTTATTTTTCTAAAAAACAAAAAATGACAATTAATTTTTTTTCCGCATTAAACATATAACCCTTTGGTTATTTGTGAATTTGCTATTACTTTTCATTAACAAACGCGCAACCGGAAGCAAATAGCGGGTTTAGTAATACCCTAAGGAGGGGCGTTCTGCAAAAAGAAGTCTTGATAGGATACTATGTTCAGGAATGTATATAAGTTAAAAAGAGGCTGATTATGGCCTCTTTTTTAATGTGATCTTTCAGTTGTTTTTCCTGGATTTGGCCAATCGCAGAAAAATTATCGGCCTCTCAATTAACTACTCGTTTTTTGAGTTATATTTTTAATCACTTCATCCAATTCATTTGCCGACGAGGCCAGGTATTCCAATACCTTTTCTCTTTCGGGATCATCGGGGGCCATGTTTTTTATGATAGGGATTAAGCCCATTATCCGCACAAGCGGAGCCCGGATAATGTGCGATTGGATCCATGATATTTCTTTGAGTTTTGTGTTTTGCTTTTCAATTTCAATGATATGTTTCAGCTGGTCGGTAATATCATGTGCAATAATCAGTTTGGCTTTTTTGCCCCTATAATCCATGCTGTTACTTTGAATATCAACCTGGATAAGCTCGCCACTCTTCTTTTTATGAGTGAAAGTCCCTCTATTGATCAACAAATTAGGCTCAACCGGCTCATTTACAATTTTTTCTACTTTCGCAGCGTCCTCCTGCGGTCTGATGTCCTTTATTGTCATCGACAAAAATTCATCCCGGCTATACCCATATTTTTTTATAGCCGCGGCATTTACATCTAAAAAGCGTAAGGTTTCTATATCCACAACCCATTTGGGCAAGGGGCTTAAATCAAATAAATCGCTATACCTTTTTTCAGATTCAAGTAGTAAGAGGTCTGATATTTTGCGTTCGGTAATGTCTTTAAAAAAAACCGAGAGGCCGTCATCTGCCGGGTAGGCACTAATGTCATACCATTTTTCCAGTGGCGTAAAATAATCTTCAAAATGAGTATATTGTTTCGAAGCCATTGCTTCGTGGTACCTTTTATATGATTCTGAATTTATCGAGCCTTCAAATACCTCCCATAAATTCTTTCCTAAAATGGTATGCCGGGGCGTTTTCAGTACTTTTTCGGCTGTATTGTTCCAGTAAGTAACAATCCAATCGTGGGTTACAGCAAAAAAAGCATCACCTATGCTTTCCAGTATCCTGTTCTTTTCTTCAGATAATTGTCTTCGCTCCAGCGAAAATTGCACCTCCTTTTGCATCTCTGCCATTTGTATGCTCTGATTAACTTGCAATTCGTTATACTTTTTTAGTTGAAATGCCCAAAGCGCGCAAATAAATGAGATAACCGCGGCCAAAACTATATGTATCACGAATGTGCGGAGGTCAAAATAGCTGAGTTGGGTAAAGTATATGCCCGCCACGCCGGCATCTTGAAGATAGCTGAATAGCGCGTGGTGGATAACAATCACCACAAGTATCGGAATTTGAAGCTTCCAGTTTTGATAAGTGATCATGGCAGTACACCCTATGAAAGCAAAAAAATGCATTTCAAACATTCCGTGCATCTGGTAAATGAATTGGGCCATAAATAAACCAAACACGGCACTTAAAACATATTGGTATAATGTTGAACCCCGCAAAAGTAATTTTGTAGAATAGTAGGCTATTAAGCAAATACCTCCTACCCCAAACGCAATAAGCCAGGTACTATAAAACGTTGCCCAAAAAAGGCCTACTATAAAATAGGCGACCAAAAAATAATTCATTATTCTATCCGACCGCTCTTTTACACCAAAAAGGAGAGCATTGGGCTGATGTGATAATGAAGCTTGGTTGTACATACTTTAAATAATCATTTATTGCAATTGGGTAACTGGCAGCCATATGCCCTAAGCGCAAGGTCGCTAAAAGCCAGTTTAGGTTGTGCCGCTAATAAACCCGTTATAGCAATTTTTGCATAATTTGTTTTTTCATCGGTACAATACCTGCTTCGGTTATAGTTGCCGCGGTAGTATAACTCGTGGCGCGGGTTCAGCAGCGCAACTTGGGGTGTTGAATATACGCCACAGGCCTTTGCAATATACGGATCGAATATCACCGGAATAGTTAAATCAAATTTATCCTGGATTTGTTTGGCTGTATAATAGTCGTTATTTAATACTACCACTACAAAATGTACCTGGCGGCCGTATTGGTTTACCAGCGATTTGAAATTGGCTATGTTGAACCTCGAACACGGGCAATCCGGGTTAAAAAAGTGAAAGAAAACAGGCTGTTTTTCATTTTTTAACTTCCCGTTTAAACTGATAAGCTGCCCCTGGTAAACCGGTTTATAGTTTTTGGGGATAGGGGTTGGTAATTGATAAATTAATTGGTTATACCAAAATAAAGCCCCAACAGCGCCAAGTAAAAAAAATAGCCAAATACCCACCACGAGCTTTTTCATCCTGTTTTTTACGTAATGATACTTCAAAAGTTACTTATTATAATCATATTATGAAGAAAAGGAATTAATTGCCCTTACCCGGAATTTTTTTTATAAATAAAAATGTAAACAGATTTTTTTCTTATCATTACGGATGCGATTTTATCTGGGAACCCTTACCCTTTTATTTTTCCTTATTTCGGCTAATAGCCCGGCCGACGCGCGCCGTGCAGTCCGTAAAAAACATAAAGTGGCTAAATCTGCAAAAAGACATCTGCATTACACCGCTTACACCAGGCCGGTTATTGATACAGCCATCTCAACCGGCTGCGCCAGCCCCGAAGAATTAATAGCTTTTGCAAAATCGCTGCAAGGCATCCCTTACAGGTTTGGTTCAACCAATCCCGAAAAAGGTTTTGACTGCTCCGGCTTTGTTAACTACGTATTCAATCATTTCGGCATTTCTATCCCCAGGAGCTCGGTTGACTTTACCGGCGTTCAGGGCGGGGTAGATTTAAAGGATGCCAAATTTGGCGACCTGATATTATTTACCGGCACCAAAAAACATACCCGCCGGGCCGGCCATATCGGCATCATTATATCGATGCCCGGTGAGCCTGTTACCTTTATCCATTCCACATCGGGCGAGGCAAACGGCGTAACCCTTACAACTATGAACGACTACTACATGGGGCGTTATATGCGCACCATACGGGTATTTTCGGATAATAACCAGGCCAATATGTACCCCGAAATGGCCGCACGTTAATAAGCCTGCGGCTGTTGCCATAGCAGGCACCCCTTTATTACTTCATCTCCAATATTTAACTACCTTAAAACGAGCAACATATTGGATACTTGCATTTATTCTTCCAACATTCGGGGGCCAATGCCAAAACTTATCATACATTTGCAACCCATCAAAACAGTGCGGGATGGAGCAGTTGGTAGCTCGTCGGGCTCATAACCCGAAGGTCGTAGGTTCGAGTCCTGCTCCCGCTACATTTAAGTCGAAAGCCTCAAGTCGGAAGATTTGAGGCTTTTTTAATCTCCAGCTAACTGTTAAGCAAGAACCGGCTGAATAAACTGATAATAAAAAATCCGCCCCCGTTGGCACGGGAATCAAAAATGGCGGCTTCCCAACAAATTAAATCCGTACTTTTACCCCATGGCAAAAGTTATATCATTTGAGAACAATCCTTACCAGGAAAACACTTACATTTTATATGACGAAACCGGCGAATGCGTAATTATTGATCCGGGAATGTATACCGCTACCGAGCAAAATGCAGTAGTAAATTTTATAAAGGATAATAATTTAAAACCGGTTTTACTGCTGAATACCCATTGCCATATTGACCATGTACTGGGTAATAAATTTGTATTTGATAAATACGGCCTTAAACCTCAATTTCACAGGGGCGAGTTGCCGGTATTAACAGCAGTAGTATCATATGCCCCGCAAATGGGTATCAGGTATGAGGTATCGCCACTGCCGGATGAATACCTGCCCGAAACAGGCAACGTAAAGTTTGGTAATACTGCTTTAGAGCTCATTTTCGCCCCCGGCCATTCGCCGGCCTCGCTGTGTTTTTATGATAAAGCTGCCAATATTTTAATTGGCGGCGATGTATTGTTCAGGCGAAGCATTGGCCGTACCGATTTACCCGGCGGTAATTTTAACCAACTGATAGATAATATCGAAAACAAATTGTTCGCCCTGCCCGATGATTGTACCGTTTATCCCGGCCACGGCCCCGAAACAACTATCGGTTACGAAAAACAAAACAATCCTTTTTTGACTTAGCACATTGGGGAGGTTATACGTTGGACGTTTTACGTTATACGTCGCTGAAAGAAAATTAACAATTAACTAATCAAAAAAACGTATAACTTTTTTGACTTAGCAATTGGGGAGGTTATACGTTGGATGTTTTATGTTATACGTGACCGAAAAGAAAAATCGAGCACTAATCAATAAACGTATAACTTACCACGTAAAACATACAACATTATAAACATTCAACTAATCAAAAAAACGTATAACTTACCACGTAAAACGTACAACCTAAATTGAACACCTCGGTATACATAGCTAAAAGATACTTGTTTTCGGGCAAGAAGATGCACGCCATCAATATCATTTCGGGCATATCCATGCTTGGGGTATTAATTGGCAGCGCAGCTTTAATTATTATTTTATCGGTGTTTAACGGGTTCGAGAAAGTGATCCTGTCGCTTTATAGCAATTTTACACCGGAGATTAAGATAGAGACCCGCCTGGGTAAAACCTTTGATCCTAATACGCCTTATTTTACCTCGCTGCATAAAGACCCGCAATTGTTTTCGTTCACCCAGGTGCTACAGGAAAAAGCACTGATAAAATATGGAGATAAACCATTTTTGGGGACGGTTAAAGGCGTAAGCGACGATTTTTTAAAAAATAAACAACTGGATAGCACGGTTCAAAACGGCTCCTTTACCCTAAAAAGCGAGGGACGAAATTTCGCGGTTATCGGGTCGACCATCCAGGGCAGCCTGGGCATCAATGTACATGACGAATTATTGCCGATACAAATATATTCGCCCAGCCGCACCACCGTAAACTCGGCGAACCCGCTTGACGAGTTCAGGGTGCGCTCTATAAACGTATCGGGCGTGTTTGGTATTCAGCAGGATTTTGACGATATCGTGGTAACCCCCATCGAGTTTGCGCGCGATTTACTCGATCAGCCTAAAGAAGTGAGCTCATTGGAACTTACTTATAAAAAAGGGACCAACCTTACATCGGTGCAAAACAAAATAATTGATGCCATCGGAAAAAACTTCACGGTAAAAAATCGCAAAGAGCAAAACACCGAGCTTTATAAAACCCTGAACTATGAGCGCTGGAGCATTTTTATGATATTGACTTTTGTGCTTATTATTGCAATATTCAATATCATTGGTTCGTTAACCATGCTGGTTATGGACAAGCGCGCAGATATTGCCATTTTAAGCAGCCTGGGAGCCAATAAAATGTTAATACAGGGCATTTTCTTTTTCGAGGGCATGATGATATCTGTATTTGGCTGCATTGTTGGCATTGCCCTGGGCCTTGGCTTTTGCCTGTTGCAACAGCACTATGGTTTAATAAAAATGGGGGCTATGTTAACAGTGCTGGATGCTTACCCAGTGGACCTGGAAATAGCCGATTTTGGGTTGGTTTTTTTAACCGTTGGCGCAATTTCTGTAATTGCATCAGGAATAAGTGCACGATTAAGCATCAAAGGATTGGACGAAATCAAACAGGATTTGTAAATTTGTTATATGAGGATAAGCTATTTTAGGTATTGCGCCTTTTTATTTATTTTTTTTATAGCGGCATCCTCCTGTAACAGGAAACCGGATAAAACAGATAAGCCCATTGTTTATAAAGGTTTATATAGTTTTGGCCCCGAGATAAAATCATTTAAGGATTGCGATAACGGCCAGGAGTTTTGGGTTACCGATAGTTCGGCACGGCTGGAATTACAATATTCTCAAATGAATTTCGAAAAACCTTATGAGCCTGTATATGTTGAGGTAGAGGGTGTAAAATTAAAATCGGGCAAAGAGGGCATGGGCTCGGAGTATGACAGCACCCTCGTGGTAAAAAAAGTAGTAAAAATAACAAAAGAGATCCCACAGGATATGTGTAATTAGTTTTAAGTCCAAAGTCTTAAGCCCAAAGTCAGAAAGAAAAATCTAACTTTTCTGCTTTGGACTTTAGACTAAAGACTTCCGACTTCATAAAGGGAACCAAATAAATAAACATCTGCCTCAATTGGCGTTAACTAATCATCATGGAATCAAAACGTCAGCAAAAATTTGCAGGGGTAATACAGGAAGACCTGGCCGCCATTTTTCAGCGCGAAGGCATGAACTATTTGCCTAATACCCTGGTAACCATAACCAAAGTACGTGTTACCCCCGATTTGGCCATTGCCCGAATATTTTTAAGCTTTTTTGGCAACACCAATTTGCAGCTGGCCTTGCAAACCATCAAGCTGCACGCCTCCGAAATTCGTTACAAACTGGGTGCCCGTATTAAAGACCAGGTAAGGATTATCCCCCAGCTGGAGTTTTTTGTAGATGATACCAGCGAATATGTAGAGCGTATGGATAAAATCTTCGACAAAATAAGCAAGGAAGAGCGCCAGCCCGATACCGAATAGTTGATATAGATGGACCGGCACCAACAGCTGAAAACTTATTTACAAAACAACCCCGGTGCCATTGGCAAAGTGGTTGACTACGATGCCGGCACCGACCGGCTTTTTCCGTTGGATTTTACCGCCGCAAATACCGAATTGAGTACCGAGGTTATTGCCGATACCCAACGGTTTACCAGTTGGGTAAGCGATAAGCTAAAGGCCAATAATTGCCGCTACGGCGTTGGCGGCTACATGGAGCACCGCACTATTTACGCTGTAAGCGCTCATTTTGATACAGAAGATGAACCCCGGCGCCTGCATTTGGGTGTTGATATTTGGGGGCCTGCGTATATGCCCATTTATACACCGCTCGATGGCAAAGTGCATAGTTTCCAGGATAACAATAACCAGGGCGATTATGGGCCATGCATCATACTGCAACATAACCTGCAGGGTTTAACGCTGTATAGTCTTTACGGCCACCTGAGCCGGAAAAGTTTGCAGGGATTGACTGTTGATATGCCGGTAAAAAAAGATCAGCAAATAGCCACACTTGGCAACAATACCGAAAACGGCCAATGGCCTCCACACCTGCATTTTCAGCTGATGTTTGATATGGAAGGTAAGTTTGGCGATTACCCGGGCGTATGCAAATACTCAGAGATGGAAAAGTATAGGGCTAATGTGCCAGATCCGGTGTTGGTGCTGGGGTTTTAATTCTTTTTAAACTTCAAGGGATGTTATTATCTTACTTCACAATCTCTTGATTTTTACAACTGCTAATTACCCCCGTTATCTACACACGCATCACCAAACATTCTTTATATCCCCAAACATTATTCCCGTTTTATTGTCGATATTTATACTATGATAAAGCACTTGCTCATCAGTGTAACGGCAATAGCAGCAGTATTCACCGCCGGTGCCCAGCCTGCTTTTAAAGGCGGGCAACGGGCATTGGACGATTTTTTGAAATCGAAAATAGTTTACCCGGAATATTCGAGCCGTAATTGTATTTCGGGTACGGTAAACGTGTCATTCCGGCTCGATAAACAAGGCCGGGTAACGGATGCCAAAGTACAGCAAGGCCCCGGTATCGACCTGGATGACGAAGCCCTGCGGGTTATCAAACTTACATCCGGGCTATGGACGCTGCCTGTGGGCTATAACCCCACAACCAACCTGATACAGCCCATCAGGTTTGATCCTGATCAAACGCTTTGCGGGCAATCGACCATAAAAGACATGCAGGCCGCAATTACTGATTATAAAAACCGGCAAGAACTTGAAAATGCTGTTACCAATTATTACATCAATAAATACCAGGGCAAGGCCGATCTATCCAAAGAGGCTACCATTATAGCCCTTAAAAAACAACTGGGCTTTGATGACGAGCTGATAGACGATATCCTTAGCAAGGCCAACGAGAAGTTAAAGCAAAATGACCTGGAAGGCGCCTGTACCGATTGGAATTTTATCCGTAACATAGGCAGCGATAAGGCCGACAGCTTTATCCAAAAATATTGCAACAAAAAGCCCTGATCAGCTTACCGACCAGGGCTTTTTGAGTTTGTTTGTGAAAACAGATGTCGCTGGCTAAATTGCCAGTTCAACCTCTCCAATGGCCAGCAGCATAAGGCGGCCCTGGTATTCAACCCACACATCGGCAAAGCCATTACCATCATAACCTAAAAATTTCATGATGGGGCTGCTAATGTTCAGATTTTTCCACCTTTTACCAATGTACTTAAGTAATTGACCTCGTTTTAGAGTGGTGTGCTTTGCCATAAGTTTGATTTTTAAGGGTGAAACAATAAACTAAGATAATTAACAATTGAGAAAATATTTAACCTTTAGAAAATAAAATTTCTTTTGTATCGGATTTATTACAACAACAAAACAATGGTGCCGATATTGATAAATGTTTACTTTTTGGTAAGCTGTTGTTGGCCAATAGCTTACCAATAAAAATGGTCTATTTGGTTTTATTATAACTTTTTGGATCAAGCGCCCCGGGCGACCAGGCTTTAAAAAACCCCAATATTTTGTCTTTACTATAGCCTTTGCCCTCTTCCAGGTATTCGGAGTTTTGGGTATGCAGGCGGTTGCCTTTATCATCCAATACTATAAATACCGGGAAACCAAAACGTTGCGGGTACCCCAGGTTTGTCATTACGGCATCGTTGGTGTTTTCCTGGCTGTAATTTACGTGTAAAACAACGTAGCTTTGGTTCATATAGGTATTAAGGGCACTATCAGCTGTTACCTGGTTATTAAATTTGATGCACCAGCTGCACCAGTTGCCCCCAATTTGCAGTAGTACATTTTTGTGCTGCTTAGCCGCCTGTTTAACGGCAGCCGTAATTTCGGCCCTGGCATCGGCAGTTGGGTTGTATATATGAGGTTTCTCCTGTGCCCTGGCACTTAAAGCAAATGCAAACACAAGGGCAATTAAAAACAGTTTTTTCATAGCGGGCATACATGCTTAGATAATTGGGTTTATAGTTTTATATAAGCAACCCAATTTACATAAAAACCGGCTGCTTATGCATGTTGTTTTAAAATTATTACACAAAAAGCATAAAAAACGCTTAAAAAAGGCACTTGTAAACACATTGTGGAAAACTCTGAAATTGAATGATAATTTAAGAATAATAAATTTGATATAACATACCCAAATTATATCTCTTTATTCCATTTACCCGTTGGGGGCTGATACGTGCAGACGCTTATTTAAACTTGAGTTTTTTCAGTTATAAATAGTTAATATGTGTGAAGCCCCTGCGTAAAGCGGGGCTTTTTTTTTGCGCAATTAAAGCTGTTAGGGATTGATATATTGAACTGCCCAGAAAGCACCTTTGTTACACTAATACATGGCATTCAAAACCCAGGTCGGCAAGTATTTGAATAATGGTTAGCGTACAAAATTTGCCTCCCTTGACCCGCAGTATACTATCACAATCATCCAGGTCGAAGTTTATTTCGGCAAAAGGCAAATAATGTTGCAGCACTACAATCAGCGCATTTGCGTGTGCCGGGTTTTTAACATTAGTTTTAAAAATTTCAAACATGTCCGTTTTTCTTGCGACGAAGCGATTAACATTAATTTTTACAAATTTCCTGGTGATGTTAAAGCGGCTGTTAACCGCATTCACAGTATCAAATTTGCATGATACCAGGCTGCTTTAATAACAAAAGATACCCGAAGCGGACAAAGTGACGCCGGAAGCGGAATAAGAAAGATAAAAGATGCAGATTAAGTTTACCGGAATAATCCGGAGCTGTTCAATATTAACAATGGGAAACCATAGCAAGGCGTTTATACATATCAGCCTTTTGCAAGCCAGCTAAGAAATTGGGGGGCCTTACCTTTACTTACAATTACCTTTTCGCCAAAAGGCACATTGAGGTTTATAGAAAGCTTTCGCGAAAAAAAATTAGATACATCTGTAATGGCTTTCCGGCAAACCAGGTATTGCCTGTTCGCCCTAAAAAAGTAGTTCCCCGAAATCCGTTCCAGTTCGTCGAGGTTTTTATTTGGATAAAACGTTTTCCCCGAGAATGTAAGCAAGTGGGTAATTTCATTGGCCAGGTAAAACATGGCTATATCATCCAGGTTAACCGGAATTATCTTGTCCTGGTGATAAACCAATACCGAGGCCGCTTTTTGTGTATCCTTGCCGGCCAGCATCTGAATCAGGGCCTCGTACTGTGGAGTCTGATCTGTAGAAAACAATTGTTTTAACCGCCCGTACTTTTGAAGGGCGTCGTTCAGCGTTTTGCTGGTAAAAGGTTTTAAGATATAATCTATTCCATTGGCTTTAAAAGCATCCAAGGCATATGCGTCATAGGCGGTACAAAAAATAACCGGTACTGACAGAAGCGCGGCGACAAAAATTTCAAAACTAAGCCCGTCGCCCAATTGAATGTCGCTAAAAATCAAGTCCGGCGCATCGGCGGTTTTGAAATATGCCAGACCTTCTTTGACCGATTTTATTTGTACAATATTCACGGGTTCATCCATCAGTTTCCTGATGTTCAGCTCCAGGTCTTCGGCAACCAGGCCTTCATCTTCAATGATTACGATGTTCATTCTTTAACAACTTTATAGTTACCGAAAACGAGTTCGGTTCTTCTTTAATAATAATATCATCTCCCGACCATATGTGGTATCTTTCGGCCAGGTTGGCCAGGCCATAATTGGTTGATGCAACTTTAATGTTTTTCACTTGCCGGTTATTACTGATAACCAACCAGTCATCCTGCTGACTAATGGTTACGCAAAGCGGATCTTCCCGGGTAAAATTGTTGTGCTTAATGGCATTCTCCAACAGTGGCTGTAGCGAAAACGATGGCAGGTAGTACCCTTTTAAGGTTTCTTCGGGCAGCGTAATGGTACAATTTAGCGCGGTTCCAAACCTTATCCGCTGCATTTCCAGGTAATCAAATAACAGGCTCACTTCATCTTCCAGTTTGGATACGTTTGATGTATGATGAAATATGGATGCCCTTAAAAAATTAGCCATATGCACAATATAAGTATCGGCAGTTTGCACATCTTTATGATACAAGGCCTTAAGGGTATTTAGCGCGTTGAACAGAAAATGAGGTTGTATCTGCTGTTTTAACAGCAGGTTGGTAGCCTCGGCATTGGCCGCCTTTAGCCTTGAAAGTTCCAGCTCGCTAGATAGTTTATGCTCGTATAGCAAAACCGAATCGTGTAAAAGCATAATCATTGTATTAATCACAATACCCGACCCAACAAAGGCAAAAAACAAACCAACATCCCAAAACGACCACTTTTTATGGGCCACATAAGCAAAAACGGGCCATAATGCCAGGTAAATAAATACGCTTACCGGGTAGGTTAACAAGCGGCGGTACAAAGTAAATTTTTTTGACCGTAACGGATATCGCACCAACAGAATGACCATAAGGCCGACATCGGCATAACCAACCAACAAAATACCCGACATGGTTAATAACGTATAAGGCAATACAGGCTCTGCAGAGCCGCTGCGGGAAATGATGAGGTAAAAGATAACGCCGATAATTACCGATAGTAACCAGCTTAAGCGATTTAAACGTTTTACGGGTAATTTTTCATGCATATAAGCAAATGTACCTAATAGATTGAATGTAAGTAAGGATGTTAAACCGAAGCGGGCAAAAGCACGCCCCAACTACTCCGATACCGGGCCGAAAAGGCAAATAACCGGCCAAAACCTTTAAGTTAAGCAGCCTTGCCGGCAACTTCAAAACTATCGCCCATCAAAGTTACCACAGCGCGGTTTTCGCTAACCAATTTATATGATTGTTTACCATTCATAAAACCGTCACCCTAATAAAAGCACGTTTATTCAAACTATTGAACATAACCTTCAGGCGCAATTATGCCCGTTTCACTATGTTTTTGATAGCGCCTGGTTAACCCGGCCGGTACATTCGCCTTCAATTAATGTTAAAATTAAATTTTTACAACTATGAAAAAAACAACTGTATTTAGCATCAACATGCTTATTGGCCTGCTGTTTATCTCCCTTGCTTCTTATATACAAGCCCCGGAAACACAGGTTAAAATTACCGGGATCAGATCTGCCGGGGGCAAAATCATTCTTAATGTTTTTAAAGATAATGAAAGCTACGGCAAGGAACAGCCTTACAAAAAGATCACATTTGATAAGAAAGCGATTAATAACGGTACACTAACGGTAATGGTTAACCTGGAGCCGGGCACGTATGGCATAACCCTTATCGACGACGAAAATGAAAACGGAAAAATTGACAAAAATTTAATAAGAATGCCCAAAGAAGGTTTCGGTTTTTCCAACTTTTTTATGGAAAAGCTTAAAAAGCCGGCATTCGATGATTTTAAGGTCGATTTAAAATCAACGGCCAAAATCGACATCAGGGTAAAATATATGTAAACCCGCCCGGGGAAGCCTCAATAAAAAGAAACTATCACCCTATATGAAAAATACATTTAAAATCAACCTCAATAAAAACAACATGAAAACATCAGCAATTTATAGCAAACTATTAACCGGTATAGCAATGCTCACCACAGCCATATCTTTTTCATCCTGCGAAAAAAACACAATCGACCCTTCAGGACAATTCAATATCAAAGTAGTTAACGCGGCGTCAACTTCGGGGCCACAAAGTTTTACAATTGCTAATTCGGTACTGGTAAGCGGCGGACTTGAATATACCAATGCCTCTCCTTATATCACTACCGCTTCAGGCAAAAGGCTGGTTATGGAATTCAAAGATGAAGGGGCGACCAATGTTTATGCGTCCGGCGAACTTTATACAACAAACGGCGTAAGTTTTACAGTGTACATGGCAGGCAAAGGATCATCGGCCCGGGTTAAATCTTTTGAAGATGACCTGGCAACGCCTAATAATAGCAAGGTAAAAATCAAATTTATCCACTTAAGCGATAACGCGCCTTCGGATATCAATATCAAAGATGCATCAGGCGACGATCTGGTAACCAATATCAGCAGGAATATTGCAAGCGGTTACAAATATGTTGATCCGGGAACGCTATCGGTACAGCTATATGGCACGGCCTCCAGGAAAAATATCGGCAACTTTAATGTGGCCGACCTGCAGGCGGGTAAAATATATTCCCTGTTCTTCAGTGATGCAAGCGACGGCAGCCTTAGTTTAAATAAGGTGCTGCACAATTAATACGCTTGTTTATTTATTGTGAAAGGCCGGCTTGTGATCACAAGCCGGCCTTTTTTTGGCAAGTTGTTGGTGGGTTTGATATAAATCCACAGTATTATATATGGCTGAAATTACTATCAATCTTTATTGCTGAAAAGAAGGAAGAAATTTAAAAGCTAATTTCACCCAACGCATTATTGTTTAAATAACACTTAATTTTTATAATTTTAAAATAATAAAATACCATTTTGCACCTTAACCTCCCAAATAAAAAACGCATTATTACGGTATAACAATCAACCTGAAGCGGTTATTGTTGTTGTAAAAAAGGCTGGCTGTAATTTCTTTAATTTCAATAAAGGGTATTGATATAACAGGTTTTCTGTTAATTTATCAAAAAAGCAGTTGACGATTTTGTTTAACGCCGCTTTTCCGCACCAGCCATGCAGTTTTTCCAATTCCGTTAATCTGAAGTTCGTCTCATAGATATATGCATAAATTATTTTTTACAAAATTTTCTTTTAATTGTGACTTTGACAATAAATATTATATCTTAGCTTTTGATAGGCGCCTGTCTGTTGATTTTTAACCAGTTAAAACCATTTCATGAAAATCCTGAATGATGCTCAAATTATGGAGCTATTAGTAATGGGCAACAAGGAAGCCTTGGAACTGCTATTTAAAAAATACTACAAACTCCTTACTATATCGGCCTTTTATATTTTAAAGGATGAAATGGAAGCAGAGGATATGGTTCAGGCTTTTTTTGTCGACTTTTGGGAAAGACAGCTGTTTAACAATATCAATTCATCGCTAAAGGCTTATTTAACTACTGCTATCCGCAACCGTTGTTTAAAAGAAATTGAGAAAGAGGCAGTGAGACAAAAAAAACTAGCCGATTATCAATACACAATATCAGAAATAGAAGAAGAGCAGGAAGTTATATGCGGGGAAATTAATGTTGAAAAAATTCTGGCAGATTTATCTGTACAGCGGTTCCAGGCCGTAACTTTGGTACATTATCAAAACAAAAAGTATAAGGAAGCTGCCTATGAAATGGGTATCAGCGTCAATTCGTTAAAAACACACTTAAAGCTGGCCTTTAAAACCATGCGGGACGGGGTAAAAAACGTAAGGTAGTTCACCCTTTTATTCAAAATCTGGTCTTATATATAATGACATATAATAAAACATATATTCAGGAACTAATAATTGACAAAATTGCAGGGGCGATAAGTGAAGAGGACGACCATATACTTCAGCAGGCCATACGTGCAGACCCCAAAGTTGCAAAACTTTGGATGGAAATGCAGGATACTTTAACCTCTGATAAAGCTAAATTCTTTTTTGACAATATAGACGAAAATGCAGCCTGGGATAAAATTGAACCCCAAATTGAACAGGTAAAGGCAATTCAATCAAAGCAAAAGGGATTTATAAAATGGATGTCGGTTGCTGCCTTGCTGTGCGTTACGCTTTCGGCCGTTTATTATTGGCAGGCAAAACCTGTTACCAATTCAGTAGCCGTAAAACAAACAAAAAAGCCATCGATAGAGCTGCGGATGGCCAACGGACAACAAATTGATTTATCCGACACCGCCAAAAGCGTTATTAACACCCCTTTTGCCAATATAAAAAAAGGGGCCAATGGCCTGAGTTATACGCTTGGCGATGATAAGGCTCAAACCTGGAATACCCTTATTGTACCGGCAGAATTAGACTACCAGATAGCCCTATCGGATGGCACACAGGTTTGGCTTAATTCGGCTTCAAGTTTGCGCTTTCCGTTTTCATTTACAGGTGCCAACAGGGAAGTTTATTTAACCGGCGAAGCTTTTTTTAAAGTAGCCAAAAACGCGGCCCACCCTTTTATTGTTCATACCGATCAAACAAATGTGCAGGTACTTGGCACCGAGTTTAATGTAAATAGCTACCATCCAAATATGACCACTACGTCACTTGTTGAGGGTAGCGTATCTACAAGTGGCCAGCATAACGAAAAACTTTTACTTAAGCCCGGATACCAGGCTGTTTATACCCCCGTAACCGGCTTTTTAAGGCAACCATTTGATGCTGGCACAGAACTGGCCTGGATGCATGGCCAATACTATTTTCATAACCAGAAGCTGCGCGATATAAGCGAGGTACTACAGCGCTGGTTTAATTTGAAGGTTGTTTTTGACGATGCCGGCAGAGCTGAAAACACATTTAGCGGCGCTATTGAAAAAAACAAACCAGTGCAGGTTTTTATCCAAAACCTAAAATCTTCTGCCGGCGTGGATGCTATTATTAAAGACAATGTTTTACATATAAAGTAAGGCTGCCCCAAAAGCAAATTCCCGCAAGCACATATCAATTTATACAAAACCGGCTTCCAGATAAGCGCGGTTTTGTAGGTTAAAAGGGTCTGTTGAATTATTTTTTTCCTTACCGGCATTTAACAGAACATTTTTTTTAAAAATTTCGTTCACCCATTTTTCTCAGAAGCGGTCTTTAGTAAAAACCCAATTATAAACCAATAAACTATGGAGAAAATTTTATTTTACCGGCGGCTGCTACTGCCTGTTTTTATTTTTTTATGGGGTACCCAGTTTTGTAACGCACAAACGCAAAATCCGGGCCCGATAACACTCAAAAAGGCTAATATCACCTTAGCCGATGTGTTTCAATCCGTTAAAAAACAAACAGGGCTAACAGTTTTTTACAGCAACAATTTATTAAACGACAGGGAACTGGTAACGGTTGATTTTCAGAATGCCAGTGTGCAGGATGTTTTTACGTTTCTTTTAAAAGGCAAAAGCCTGCGTTATGTACTACGCGATCAGCTTATCGTCATTGAAAAAGTCGCGGTCGAAAAACCAGTTCCGGCAACGCCCAGAAAAGAGCCGGCACAGGCGCCATTGCCCAAAACCTTGCAAGGTACAGTTATCGACGAGAAGGGCCTTACCCTGCCCGGCGTAAGTATTAAAGTAAAAGGTACCGGCATAGGTACTCAATCGGATGTTAATGGTAAGTATTCTCTTAGTCTGAAGGGAACCGATAAAACCATCATCACATTTTCATTTGTAGGATCTAAAACACAGGAATTTGATTTAAACAACTACCAGCCATCAAATGGTACATATGTATTAGATGTAACCATTGGTACCGATAAAACCGCATTAGAGGAGGTTGCCATTGTAGCTTACGGTACCCAGAAAAAGACAAGCTTAGTGAGCTCTATAACCACTATAAGCCCCAAACAACTTAAGGGCCCGTCAAGTAACCTAACCACTATGCTTGCAGGCGTTGTGCCGGGGATGATATCATACCAGCGCAGCGGTGAACCGGGCGCCGATAATGCCCAGTTTTTTATACGCGGCGTTGGCACCTTTGGTGCCGGTAAAGTTGACCCGCTGATTTTAATTGATGGTATTGAATCGTCAACCACAGATCTGGCCCGGTTACAACCCGATGATATTGCTGGTTTCTCAGTATTAAAAGATGCCACTGCTTCATCGCTATACGGTGCGCGCGGTGCAAACGGCGTAATACTGGTAACCACTAAACGAGGCGATGTAGGCGCGGTTAGATTCAATGTGCGCGGCGAAAATTCAACATCGTCCAACATCAAGAACATCGACCTGGCCGATAATATTGCTTATATGACTTTGGCCAACGAGGCGGTACTCACCCGTAACCCGCTGGGTGCCCTGCCTTACTCGCAAAACAAAATCGACCATACAGCTAATGGCGACGATCCGCTGCTGTACCCCAGTAATAACTGGATAAAACAGTTGATAAAAACCAAAACAAGCAACCAAAGGTTCAACATGAATGCCAATGGCGGGTCCGAAAAAGCGAAGTACTACTTAGCCATGACCTATAATATTGACAATGGTAACCTGGCCGAAAATAGCCTGAATAATTTCAGCAACAATATTAAGCTGCAAGCATACTCCATTTTATCAAATACCACCTTAAACCTCACTAAAACTACCGAAGTTGTAGTTAGCTTAAAAGGGCAGTTTGATAGCTATCACGGCCCTATCGGCGGTGGCGGCTTTACCTTTTTAAATGCTTTGTGGAGTAACCCGGTAGCTTTTCCGGCTATCTACCCCAGCAATTTATTGCCATATGTAAACCATCCGCTTTTTGGGAATGCCATTATTCCCAGTGGCGGCCTGTATGTCAATCCTTATGCACAATCGCTTTCAGGTTTCCAAAGCTCAAATACCAGTACTTTAACCGCACAGTTAAATTTAAACCAAAAGTTTGATTTTATTACCCAGGGCTTATCAGCAAGGGTTATGGCATATACAACCCGCTATTCGTACTTCACCGTAGCACGCCAGTATAGCCCTTATTATTATCAATCAAATGTACTGAACGGACAATTTAATGGCTTAACGTTACTTAACGATGGATCATCGGGAAGTATAGGCGCCACGCCAACCGAGTATTTAACCTATAGCCCGGGGGGGAGCGTATCCAACGCTACTACTTATATCGAAACAGCCATAAACTACAACCGCACATTTGCCGAGAAGCACGCCATCAGCGGTTTGTTAATTGGTACTATGCGTAATTATCTTACCGCTAACGCGCCAACGTTACAGTTATCGCTGCCATCGCGTAACCAGGGTGTATCGGGCAGATTTACTTATGGTTACGATAACCGTTACCTGCTTGAATTTAACTTTGGCTACAATGGTTCCGAGCGTTTTGCCAGTAACCACCGGTTTGGCTTTTTCCCATCAGTAGGTGCCGGCTGGGTTGTATCAAACGAAAAGTTTTTTGAACCAATGCTTTCAACTATTGATAATCTTAAATTCAGGTTTACTTATGGTTTGGTGGGTAACGACCAGATTGGATCGGCAAACGACAGATTTTTTTACCTGTCGGATGTGAACTTAAACAGCGGCAGCAATGGTCAGTTTGGTACCAATTATGCCTATAGCAGGCCTGGTGTGGTTACCTATCGTTATGAAAACCAAAATATTACCTGGGAGCAATCAAGGCAGACCAATATAGGTATGGATTTAACTATTGCAAAAGACTTTAGTTTAACCTTAGATGCATACCAGAACAAACGGGATAACATTTTAATGGTGAGAAGTACCATCCCTACTTCTATGGGTTTACAGGCCAACATATCGTCAAACGCGGGTAAGTCATCAAGCAAGGGCGTTGATGTTGCCATGGATTACAAGAAAAACTTTACCAACTCTTTCTGGATCCAATCGCGCGGTACGCTTACTTACGCTAAAAGTAAACTGTTAAAAAACGAAGAGCCCGTTTACCCTGATAACCTGCAATACCTGACCAGGGTAGGTAACTCTTTAAGCCAGATTTACGGTCTTGTTGCCGAACGTTTATTTATTGACGATGTAGATGTAGCCAACTCACCGGTACAAAGCTTTGGCAATTATAAAGCCGGCGATATTAAATACCGCGATATGAACGGCGATGGCAAAATATCCAGCTCAGATGTGGTGCCGATAGGCCACCCGCTTGTGCCCGAGATTATTTATGGTTTTGGTTTCTCTGTTGGGTATAAAAACTTTGATATCAGCGCATTCTTCCAGGGGTCGGCCAGGTCGTCCTTTATCATCAATTCTGCCAATATTTCGCCTTTTTACCTGGTTAATGGGTACCAGCAAAATACTGGCCTCAACTCTGGTAACCAAAGCGGCTTGCTGAGCTCAATAGCCAATGATCACTGGTCAGAAGACAACCGGAACCCGTATGCCTTTTGGCCTCGCTTAAGCAGCACTATCCAGGAAAATAATACACAAACATCAACATGGTGGTTGCGAAATGGCTCTTTCCTGAGGTTGAAATCGGCAGAAATTGGATACAATTTTACAAAAAATCAGCTTAAAGGCATTCATTTGAATAGCGCACGTATTTATGTAAACGGCCTAAACCTGTTAACCGTAACCGGCTTTAAACTGTGGGACCCCGAAATGGGAACTTCCGGCCTGGGATATCCAATTCAAAAGGTGTTTAACTTGGGCTTAAGGGTAGAATTTTAAAAGCTTTCAAATCAATTATATGAAAAGTAATTTTATACAAAAAATTAAGCATACAGTATTAAGCCCCGCACCTAAAGGGTATATCGCCCTGCTATCGGTGGCTTTAATGATAATTTTGCCGGTATCATCCTGCAAAAAATCATTCCTGGATGTTGTTCCTGATAACGTATCAACAATAGCCAACGCTTTCGTGTCAAAAACCGAGGCAGAAAAGTATCTGTTTACCTGTTACTCTTACCTGCCTACAGAAACCGACCCTACCTATAACGTAGGCCTTACCGCCGGCGATGAAGTTTGGGTAGAAGACCCGGCAGGACACATCCGGCCAACAAACGTATTGCAGTTGCCAAGGAATTCTCAGAATTCGTCAGATCCTATTGCCAATTACATGAACGGTACCCGGGACGCGGCACCAAACTACAAGGCCATACGCGATTGTAACGTTTTTATCGAGAACGTAAGCGACGTGACGAAGGTTCGCGATTTGGATATTGATACCCGCGAGCGCTGGATAGCCGAAGCACAGTTTCTGAAGGCTTTTTATCATTTCCAGTTGTTCAGGGCTTATGGACCAATTCCTATTATCGATAAAAACCTGCCTATCGATGCATCGATAGACGAAGTAAGGGTAAAACGCCGCCCGGTTGATGAAGTGGTCAATTATATAGCCGGTTTATATGACCTGGCAGCAACAAAATTGCCTTTGACTATCAGGAACGAAGGTAGCGAACTGGGTCGTGTTACCAAAGCTGCAGCTTTAAGCATGAAAGCAAAATTATTGGTAACTGCCGCAAGCCCGCTGTTTAATGGTAACCCCGACTATAATTCCTTTAAAAATAAAGACGGAGAACTGCTATTTAATTCGGCCTTTAGCGCCGAAAAGTGGCAACGTGCGGCTGATGCCTGTAAAGCAGCCATTGATTTTTGCGAGGCGCAAAGTATACAATTGTACACTTTCCCTGCACCAACCCTGCCGCTTAGCCAAACTACCATGACGCAAATGAGCATCAGGAACGCCATGAGCGAAAAATGGAACGACGAGCTGATATGGGGTTTAACTGCCAATAATAATATCAACTTTAACTCATTCCTCCAATCGATGTGTGCAGGCCAGTATGATTTTGATAATGCGGATGCAGCAAAATCGGCCAACCGCCCTCTGCTTGGCCCTACTATAAAAATGGCCAAAATGTTTTACACTAAAAATGGGGTGCCTATTAATGAAGATAAAACGCTTGATTTCAGCAACATATCGCAGCTACGGGTGGGTACTCACGATGAGCGCTTTAATATCAAAGAAGGCGAAACTACCGCCAGGCTTAATTTTGACCGCGAACCACGTTATTATGCCGACCTTGGGTTTGACCGTGGCGTATGGTATATGGCCAACAGCCCAACCCGTACCGACGAAAATACCTGGTGGTTAAAAGCCCGAGGCGCCGAAGTAGGCCAATCGTCGCCAATACCAATTGCCGGTTTTTATATGAAAAAAGCGCTTAACTGGCATTATGAATGGTCAACAGTTTCCTATATCAATTACCCTTGGCCCGAAATGCGCCTTTCTGATTTGTATTTGCTTTATGCTGAAGCGTTAAACGAAGCCCAGGGGCCGGTAGCAGATGTATATACCTATGTAAACCGTATACGGGCAAGGGCCGGTTTGCCTACCGTGCAGGAATCATGGACAAACTATAGCATCAACCCAACCAAATACACCACTAAAGACGGGATGCGGTCAATCATTCAGCGCGAACGCTCATTGGAGCTTTGTTTTGAGGGCCATCGTTTTTGGGACTTGTTGCGCTGGAAAACTGCGGGTGCCGAGCTTAACGGAAACGTAACAGGATGGACGATAAATGAAAATTCGCCCGAATTGTATTACCGTGAACGATCAATCTTTTCGAGGCACTTTGTAATTCCGCGCGATTATTTATGGCCAATACAGGAAAACGACCTGTTGGTTAATCAAAACCTGGTGCAAAACCCTAACTGGTAAATGTATAGCAATAATATGTTTAACAATAAAAACATTAAAATGAAAACACTGAAATTACGGGTGGGCTTCTATATCGGGCTATTAGCAATAATAGCAACCGGCTGCAAGCAGGAAACACTCAATAAAGCTACCATAACCAATAACAATGCCCCCGGAGTTGTTAGCAATGTACAGGTGCAAAACCAAAACGGCGCGGCCAGTTTAACATACACGCTGCCCGGCGATCCCGACCTTTTTTATGTAAGGGCTGTTTATGAAATAGCGCCTGGTAAAACACGCGAAGTAGTGGCATCGCACTATACCAATACGCTAACTGTTGATGGCTTTGGCGATACGCTGGCGCACGTAGTAAAGCTATATGCTGTAAACTCAAGCGAAAAGGCATCAGCCCCGGTTACTGTTACCGTTAACCCGCTAACACCGCCCTTCATCCTGGCCTTCCGGTCGCTTAAAGTAACGCCTACTTTTGGTGGCTTTAATGTAACCTGCGATAACCCTACCAAAGACAACCTGGCCATTGTACCTATGGTTGATACAGCTAATAACCATTTATATGTACAGCCAAAAGGAATGGATAATATTTACAGCAACAGCGTTTTAATTAAAGCGGCTGTACGAGGCCAGCCGGCTATTGAAAGGAAATACGCGTTTTTTGTAAGAGACAGGTTTTTAAACCGTTCCGACACTTTATTTTTGAACCTTACGCCGTACTACGAAGAACAGTTTTCAAAATCCGACTGGTCTCCATATGTGCTGCCAGGAGACGCCACCCCTCTTTATCCAGGTTATACAGATATAAATAGAATTTACGACGGCAACTTTACAGGTGGCTGGCCAAATTGTTTGTTTACAGAAGAGAAGGCCGGTAGTCCGCAGACGGTAACCCTTGATCTTGGCAAGCCGCGCATATTCAGCCGTCTTATACTTAACCCTTTTATTGAATTGGGTAACGTATACTACGTAAGGGGCAATTTAAGGGAATTTGAAATCTGGGGCTCCAACAATCCTAATTTAAGCGGTGCCCTGGATGCATCCTGGACCAAACTGGTTACCTGCACGGTAATAAAACCCTCCGGCTCGGCATCAGGTACAGAAACCACCGCCGATCAAACTTATGCACATGATGGCTGGGGCTTTGATTTCCCTGCAGGGCTAAGCTCATACAGATATGTACGCATCAGGAGCCTCCGCAATTGGACTGGATCGTACTTTATGAGCATCAGCGAGTTCACATTGTTTGGGAAGTAGTAAATGTTTAAACGCATTTTTTAATTAGATTTTGATTATGAAATATTATAAAATAACATCATACCTCCTGTTAGTGTTAACGGCATTTGTTATAAGCGCCTGCACTAAAATGGATGATTACAAAAAGAAATACGAGCCGAACGGGCCTATCATTTATCCCGGCAAACTGGATTCTGTGCAGGTGTTTTCGGGCAGGAACCGGGTGCTTTTAACCGGCCTTTTCACATCTGATCCTAAAATTGTAAAGTACCGCGTGTATTGGAACAGTAAACAGGACTCGATAGAAAAAGCGGTAACCCGCACATCTGGCGTGGATACAGTAAAACTGCTTATATCCGGTTTACCCGAGGGCGTAATGAGCTTCGAAATTCGTACGTATGATAACGCCGGGCACATATCTATCCCGGTTAACTTAGCCGGCAATGTATATGGCAGCCTATACCAAAGTTCGCTCGCCAACCGAGGCATAGCCAAAGCCGAATTACAAAATGACGGATCGGCCCTGATTAACTGGGCCGATGTTAATGCCGACGACGGTTTAATTTCCATGCGAATTAAATATACCGATGTTACCAGCAAGCAACACGATACGTTAATAACATCGGTACCAACAGACTTAAGTACATCGCTGCCCAAATTTAAGGCGGGAAGCTCTATCAGCTATAGTACAGCCTTTATACCAAACAAAACGGCTATAGATACTTTTTATGTAGATTATCAAACCCACAGTGTAAAGGCCGAGGTAACCAGCATTTATTTATCAAACGTAAGCAGCCCCTTTCAAAGGGCTACCTTTGATGGAAGGTGGGGTACCCTTGCCGCGCCATGGATTACAAATGCAGCCGCTAAAAACAAGGATAACGGTGTTAATGGCGGCTACAGCTCTGATGCCGGCGGTGTTATTAACTGGGAAACATGGAATAATAGCCCCGTTGTTGATGGGATACTATATCAACCCACCTCTTCGCCGCTACCTGCCGGAGAGTATACCGTTTTATTCGATGCATATTCAGAAGTTCAAGCTAATTCCACCGTTTATTGTGTTGCTGCAGCAGGCGGAAATGGCTTGCCGGTACTTGCTAACCTTTCCACAGCATTGGGATCCGCTGGTATGTACAATGGAGTTCCGGTAGGTAAAACGGGCCCCAGTTCCAGGGAAACAAGAAGTTTTACATTTAAACTTACCAGTCCGCAGGTTGTATCAATCGGATTTTTAGGAAACATGGTTGGCAACGGCAACCCGGGCAACTATTTCCAGGTATTTAGTATCAAACTATATAAAAACTAACCCCTGGTTTTTATTAATAGTGAAACCGTCTCATAAGCAATTATGGGGCGGTTTTTTGTTGATTTTAGTTTAAGATGAAGGGAAAACCGGGTAACTTTAAAACCCCAAAGGCAAATTTAAAACAACATCTTGCTAACACGAAACGGGCTTATTGAACTTTGGGTAAACTTGAATTAGGCGGCTTTGCCGGAAACCTATTTTTTGTTCGAGTATAATCCGGGTTTCTTCATGACGGGCTTTACGGGCATCAAATAGTCGATGATAACATCTGTATCGCAAATTACCCTTTCCGCTGCCATCCGGATTTCCTTAAATCAGTTGCATCCATTCCTTTTCCGGTAAAAACCTCGTGCAGTTCTGAAACATCTATTGCATCATCGCCTGGTATCACGGTAACCCCGTTTATATAAAACTCCCGTTTCTTTTTGGCAGCGGGATGTTGGTCAGCAACAGAGAAGCCCAGGTATTTCCCCAGATCTTTTAAAGCCTCCAGCGTTTTGCCGTTTTTATACTTTATAGTTACTTCTTTCATGATGCAATTTTCCCGGGGTTATTTTAACAAACAATATAACGAATTATTCCATAAAACCGGCAAGCTGAAACACGGACATCCTGGTGTTGAATGATGATGGGAAAACTTTGGTGTTTCGGTGTCTCCTCTTTAAAAAGATCCAGAGGCCTTTGTTAAGTAACAAATTATTTATCTCCGAGTTAAATTGCAACCCGGCGTACTATGCTGGCGAGACCTTAGCGGGTGAAAATCCATTTTAAACATGTTATTTCTTTTATATATAAAGCATAACTATTATATTTATAGACACTTAACTTTATCACACCCATCATGACAACTAAACGCGACTGGCTGGATTACCTGGATTTTGCAATTAAAACAATCGGGGGAGGCATCCTCTTCGTGCTGACAACTTACTTACACGAGTCAAACGATCTAAATAAAGCAGCAAATGCACTGAAACAACAAGAAATAGATAATACGATGAGATTCGGTGTGTTTGCGCAGTCAATGATCAAAGATTTGCTGGTACAAGATCAAGATTCTTCTAAATTAAAGACTGATTTAACATTTATCACTTTAAACCGAACTATTGGGGATAAGGATACTATATTAATTGGAGAGCTGGGTGCAAGAATGATTAAAGATTATTATAAAGCAAGGGAACAGGCTGACACAAAATCAATAGATACTGTAGCATATGAAGACGAAATGGCTACCGTAGCCAATATTGTTAAGGACCGAGATACTATTGCATACATAAAAGCCATGGGGTATAGGGACGCTTACAATTCATGGCTGTATAAAAAGTTACAACATGCCGTGTACTTAAAAGCAAACAAGTCAACTAAGCCGGCAAATGGGGCAAAGACTACCGATACTGAGAGTATTGCCGAAAATATTCCAGATAAATCGTGGGCACAATTAACGCTCATCCCTTCTAAGGCTACAGTTTTTATTCAGGTAAATAAGACCAGTGACAGTGCACGTGTTTGGGCAAACGATTTACGAGCGCAATTAAATAATAAGGGATTCAACGCTCCCGGAATAGAAATGATTACAAAATATCCATTTTATAACTCAATCCTATATTATTATGATGCCGATAAAGCCGCTGCAGACAAAATAAAAAACGAGGCGAAAGACATTTTGAAAATAGATATGGTCCCAAAAAAGTTAACTAACAGCAAAGTACACCGCGGCACTATTGAGCTTTGGGTAAATTACTAATAGCTGCTCTATGCGGTAGTCAACTACAGTTTACTCCATGACCTGTCCCTTTGGGTCGACCTTGAAAGAGAACCACAATGTTATTAAGCAATGATTCACGCAAAGACGCCAACGCCTTCCTGAATCATTGCTATGGTGTTTTGTTGCTTAACTTAATAGAGCAGTATGGACAATTACCCATGACCTATGAACAGCCGCCACTATTTCAACAAATGATAAACCATAAAACTGGCCGAATACGCCAGCACCGTCATGTAAGCAAACTGGGCGGCGGGCCAGCGCCAGTCTTTAGTTTCACGGTATACTACAGCCACTGTGCTGGCGCATTGCATGGCAAAGGCATAAAACATCATGAGCGAAAAGGCTACAGCTAAAGTAAACACCGGCTTACCTGTATCAGGGTTGGTAGCGCTATGCATTTTTTGCTGAACAGATTCCATCTTGTCAGCGTCGCCTTCTACACTGTAAATGGTGGCCATGGTGCCCACAAAAACTTCGCGGGCAGCAAAGGAGCTAATGAGGGCTATCCCTATTTTCCAATCGAACCCTAAGGGCTTAATAACAGGTTCAATTACGTGGCCAAAAACACCGGCATAGGAGTTTTCCAGCTTTTCGGACGCGATAACTTTACTCAGGCTATCGGGTGTCATGGTTTTGGCGAACCTGGGCTGGCTATAGGTTTTATCTATTTGCGCAAACTTATCGCCGGGCCCGTATGACTTTAGCACCCATAGTATAATAGATACAGCTATAATCACTTTTCCTGCCTGCAGTACAAATGTTTTAGACCTGTCATACATCGTAAACGCCACATTCTTCCACCGGGGCATGCGGTAAACGGGCAGCTCCATAATAAAGTAGCCGCGTTCGCGGGCCTTTAGAATAAATTTCATGACAAAGGCAACGGTAATAGCCGATACAATGCTGAGCAGGTACATAGCTGTCAGCGCCAGGCCCTGCAGGTTAAAAAGCCACCAAACGTTACGGTTGGGCACCACCAGGGCTATCAATAAGGTATAAACCGGTAACCGGGCCGAGCAGGCTACCAGCGGGGTAACCATGATGGTAATCATCCTGTCTTTCCAGTTTTCGATATTACGGGTGCTCATAATTGATGGCACAGCGCAGGCAAAGCCACCAATAAGCGGCACTACCGATTTTCCGTTAAGCCCCACTTTACGCATCACTTTATCCATCATAAACGTAACACGCGACATGTAGCCCGTATCTTCCAATACTGATATCAGCGCAAACAAAATAGCTATCTGCGGTACAAAAACCAACACGCCGCTTAAGCCGGCCAATACGCCATCGACCAATAAACTAACCAGCGGGCCAGCCGGCAACACTTTGCTTATGGCACTTTGCATCCATAAAAACAAATCGCCGATGAGTTCCTGCGGATAAGCCGACCAGGAAAATATAGCCTGGAAGATGAACAACAGTATGGCAAAAAATATAATAAAGCCGAATACCTTATGTGTTAATATTTTATCTATTTTATTGCTTACCGTTTCGTCATGGGCCGTTTCGGGCTTTTTAACTGTATCGTATAGCAGGTCGTTTATAAAATTGTACCTGGCAATGGTTTCAGTTGCCTGGGCCTTTTGCGAGTGGAAGGAATGCTCTTTTTCCAGCTGTTCAACACGGTCACTTTCCCCGGTAGTTAAAAAACCAAGCGTTTCGTGCTGGTGGGCCAGTTGCAGGGCAAAATAAGGGTTATCTATTTTGTACTCGTTTTGTATTTGTGCTATAAGCCGGGGAGCAATGGCTTCTACATCAATGGTATCTTGCTGCAGGGCAATTTTATTGGCGTAAGCAATGGTTGTTTTAAGCTGATCAATCCCCTTTATTTTACGGGCCGATATAGGCACCACCGGCACGCCCAGCTTTTGGGCGAACAGGTTTACATCAATTGTAATACCCGCCTTTTCAGATACGTCAATCATGTTGAGGGCAACCACAACCGGAATTTTCAGATCGGCTATCTGCGTATACAGCAGCAGGTTGCGTTTAAGGTTGGATGCATCCAGGATCACCACAATCAAATTGGGCACCATGCCTTTGGCTTTATCGGCCAAAACAGAAAATACAATAGATTCGTCTTTACTTTTGGGGTAGATGCTGTAGGTGCCGGGCAAATCGATGATCTCGGCGGTACGGCCGTCGGGCAGCAGGCAAAAACCTGTTTTTTTGTCGACAGTAACCCCGGGAAAATTTCCTATTTTTTGATTAAGACCGGTTAAAATATTGAACAGAGTTGATTTACCGGTGTTTGGGTTTCCTACAAGCGCAACTCTTATATCGGCTTTCAATGCTTACAAAAACTACTGCAAAATAATAGTGGAGGCCTCAAATTTACGAAGGCTTAACTGATAACCTGAAACATGGATAGCTATCGGATCGCCAAGGGGGGCTATGCGCGAAATTTTAATTTCCTCACCCGGTAAACATCCCATTTCCATCAATTTAACCGACATTTCAAGGTCGGTAAATTCCTTAACAATTCCTGTTTCGCCTACTTCAAGTTGTGAAAGTGTCATCGTATAAAATTAACCTGAGCAAATGTAAGCTTATTTATATTAAATCCAAATAAAGAAGAAGCTTTAGATGTGCAAATTTCAGATGTGCAGATATGCAGATGAAAAATTTACATGCGGATGTCCGGTATATACATTGTTTCAGATAACCCATTACATTTTTCTTCCATCTGCACATCTGAAATCTGCATATCTGCACATCGCTAACTCATCTGCATATTTGAAATCTGCATATCTGCATATCCTTTTCCTCCTGCACATTTAACTTTTCCAAACGTTGGGCAACCGCAACCTTTTTTGAAAATACCACAGGAGGAGGAGCCGGTGAGCAGGATTGCCGCACCGATGATGATCAGTTTACTTTTTTTCATTGCCAATTGCAGCTGTTGTTAACATAACGCCAAAAATACCCATACATACGCCCAGCACATCGCAAAACATATCGCTCCATTCACAACTGCGCCAGGTAAAAATTGTTAATTGTAATATTTCTATTAATCCGCCAAAAACAATGGCGGCTATAGCAACCAATAAGGCTTGTTTATACGAAAATGACCTGGGCCTTTGTTGCCGTATTATGCCATTACAAAACAATACAACTAATGTAAAAAATAGCCCGGTATGCGTAAGCTTATCAAAGCCTCTAAAAAACATAGGCGAGTCGCCTACCCCGCCCAGGTTAACAGAACAAATGATCAAAACAAATAAGGCCCACAAATTTGCGAGCCCATAATATTTTAATGTACCTTTCATTAAGCGCCAACTACCGATTTATAGTCATCAGCAGACAAAAGGCCTTCAATTTCTGAAGCATCGGCAACGGTTATTTTCACCATCCAGCCTTCGCCGTAAGGGTCGGAGTTTACAAGGTCGGGTTGGTTGTTAAGGGCGGGGTTAATTTCGGTAACTGTACCGGTAACCGGCATAAACAGGTCTGATACTGTTTTTACCGCTTCAACGGTGCCAAAAACATCATCTTTCGCAACTTCTTTCCCTAAGGATGCAATGTCTACATAAACAATATCGCCAAGCTCGCTTTGTGCAAATTCGGTAATACCAATTGTAGCTTCATTGCCTTCAACTTTTATCCACTCGTGGTCTTTAGTGTATTTTAATTCAGCGGGAAAATTCATGTCGTTAAATTTTATGTGCCCAAAAATAATAAAAATTAGGCTATAGCAATAATTAAAGATTTATTGGGAGAAAGGGGGCAAAATAGAGATGCCAGGCTGGGTGATAAAATTTCGCGAAATTCTGAAGGGAGAAAGATATTCAAAGTAAAATGACTGTCCTGCTGAGTGGTAAAATTTCGCGAAATTCTGAAGGGGGGATGACATCAGTTAATCCCCAATGTCATGCCGAACTTGTTTCGGCACCCCACATGCTAAGTGTACTTCATGCGAGCCACCTGTCCTGTGGGATCGCGATCCGTTAGCTAACGGACGGCATGACTTCCGTTTTTCAACATGTCATGGGTAGGAACGAAGCATCTATTCGCGAACTTTTCTATCGGTCATGCATAGCTGATAGATCCTTGGTACCTCAGCATGACAGGAAAATTGGATATGTCATGGATAGCTCCATGTTGTTTACCCTACATTACAAACAAAAAGCCCTGTTCCATCATCCGGAACAGGGCTTTCATCAATTAAATTGAATTATTTTATTTCAGTGTAAAACCTGTTTTTCCCATAGTACCGCCGTCTGCATAAAGCAAAACGGTATAGGTGCCTTTTACAAACGGCGGGGTTGGGTTAACCCAGTCAATAGTGTATTCGGTACCGTCGTCTTTAAAGTCGATAGCGGTTTTGTAGGTGTATTGCAGGTCTGCGTTGTCGGCAGTAAAAGTTCCGCCATCGGGTGCGGTTATCAGGTTGCCGGTAGGGTCAATAATACGTACATAAATATCGTGCATTGTTTTATTGGCCAATGTATTGCTGGCAACGGTAAAATTAATCTTTATCTTTTTGGCAGGCCCGGCGCGGGTTACGTCAACTTCTTTACCGCTGCCCTTTATTTTATAGGCCACAATATTTGATGTGGCCAGCTTTAAGGCCTGCGCCACTTTTACCTTGGCATCAAGGTCCTGGTTTTGTTTGGAAAGCGTATCGGCCTTTTTAGATACCACGGCCAGGTTGTTCTTCAGCGTATCCCGTTCTGTTGTGAGCGTAGCATTCTGCTTATGCAGCTCTTCAATATCAGCGGTGTATTTGGTTACAAAATATCGTAATTGTTTAACATCTTCTTCAGCTTTTACCAGCTCGGCTTTGGTAAGTTTGCCTTTTGCCAGTTGAATCCTCAATACCTTAATTTTTGCTTTTAACGAGTCGTTTTTGGCAATCATCTCGGCCGACATTTTGGCTTTGCCCGCGTTTACCAGTTCAACCTGGTGCTCAAGGCTGTCCAGGTCGGCCTTTAATTTGGTTTGTTCGTCCTGTTGTGTAACTATCCGTACGTCCGACTTATTTTTTTGCAAGTACAAGTACACATCGGTACCTAACAAAGCCAAAACCACCACAATCAGAAAATAAATTACGTTTGAATTTTTCTTTGGTGGTTGCCCATATTGATTTTCCATAGCAATTAAATTATTTAAAGTTTAAATACAGTTTAAAACGGCTGGTGTTTTAAAAATTTACCATTTTACCGGGATGTTAATGTACAAGCATATTCATATTAATTGATATTACATGCTTTTATTGCAATTCTAACTGTTTTTTAGTGGTTAACTCTTTAGCGATATTAAACGTAAAAAGGTTAAAAATATGATTTTCAAAAAAAATGCAGGTTGAAAAATGTATTGGTGACGGCTAAAATTAAGCACAAAATGCCAAAAACACAACATGCAAGCAAATTTTATAAGTTATAATAAAACACCTGCAATATGAGTTTTATATCTTTGCAGCTTTAACAAATCGGCTTTAATGCATATATCCCGTTATATTTTACTCCTGGTAATTACACTGTTTATTATTACAAACGCTAAGGCGCAACCGGCCGAACCCGCCGATGCGCCAACCGCTGTTAAAACCCAGCCCAAGCGCGAATTCAGGGGTGTGTGGATAGCAACCGTGGTAAATATTGACTGGCCGACAAGTACAAAGCTTACCATGGAAAAGCAAAAGCAACAATTGCTGGATATCCTGAACTCGCACCAGGAAACCGGGATTAATGCCATTATGCTGCAGGTAAGGCCTGCCGCCGATGCCCTTTATGCCAAAAGCCGCGAACCATGGTCAAAATATCTAACCGGTAAACAAGGCCAAAACCCGGGTTATGATCCGCTGGAATTTGCCATTACCGAAGCACACAAACGCGGCATGGAACTGCATGCCTGGTTTAACCCATACCGGGCAACATTTGATGGCAACTTTGCGGCGCTTAGCCCGCAGCATATTACCCGGATAAAACCCGAGTGGTTTTTTACCTATGGCGGCATCAAAACTTTTAACCCCGGCCTGCCCGAAGTGCGCGATTACATTGTACAGGTAATATTGGATGTGGTAGATAATTATGATATAGATGGCGTGCACATGGACGATTATTTTTACCCCTACCCCATTGCCGGCCAAAAAATAAATGATGAGGATACCTATGCTAAATACGGGCAGGGCTTTGATAATATAAAAGACTGGCGCCGCCACAATGTTGACCTGCTGATAAAAATGATTGCCGACAGTGTACACGCCCATGATCCTAATATCAAATTCGGCATCAGTCCGTTTGGCATCTGGGCCAATAAGGCTCAAAATGACGAGGGGTCTGAAACCAACGGCGGCTCATCCTACTACGAAAACTATGCCGACTCGCGCAAATGGATGGAAGAGGGTTGGATTGATTATATAAACCCGCAGCTATACTGGCCTATTGGTAACCGCGCTGCCGCGTTTGATAAACTACTAACCTGGTGGAGCGAAAATACCTTTGGCAGGCACCTGTACATTGGCCAGGCCGCCTACCGTATTAACGAGCGTAAAACCCTGGCATTTAAAAACCCTAACCAGCTGCCCAGCCAGATAACCCTTATGAGGAATAACCCGAGGATACAGGGAAGCGTTTATTTCAGTTCCAGCTCGCTCACCAATAATCCTTTGGGCATAACAGATTCGTTAAGAGATAATTATTACCGGTACCCCGCCCTACCCCCGGTAATGCTTTGGCGCGATTCGATAGGCCCCAATGCGCCCTTAAACGTTACCGCCCGCCCGGCGATAAGAGGAGGCGTAGCGGTAAGGTGGCAGACACCCACTTTGGCCAAAGACGAAGAACCGGTTTACGGCTACGTGATATACCGTTTTGATAATAACGAGAAGATAAATATTGACGACCCTAAAAACATCCTGAAAATTCAATATAATGCCAACCCAGCCTACGATGACAATACCGTACAAAAAGGTAAAACCTATTTTTACGTAGTAACGGCGCTTGACAGGATGAAGAACGAGAGCGAACGGTCGCCAACCATAGCGGTCACGGTGCCGTAGTGGTAGGCCTGATGTCATTAGGTAAAAAATAAGCACAAATAATATCGAATAACGCATTTCGAATATCCAACACCGAAGTTTTCCTTCATTATTCGATATTGGACATTCAGTGTTCGATATTTAAATCGATCGTAATTTCTTAACTTGATAACATTGCGGGCACACCGGCAGATTAATTTATGAGTTGTTTTTCGCTCAGGCGATCAAGGTAGGTATCAATCTCGCTATCTCCCATACCAAATATTTTTTCTGTCGACCAGAATGCCTGATAAATTTCCGGTTTGGTTTTTATACCGCTGTTGTAAATATCAAGCAGCTTTTGTTCTACGTAGTTTAATCCGCCGGCATTAACCCTTAGCCGCTTTAAATGTGCAAGCAGCGCAGGTTTTAATAGGTGTAACGCGCCCCAAAAGGAATTTTCATTAAGCCATTGTTCTAATTCATCGGCATTACCCTTAACGTATAAAGGCCATGCCTGGGCAGCCAATTCAAATTCCCATTCGCTCAGTTGTACACGGCCATCATACAGGTCTTCAAGTTGATCGCTGTTTAACTGGCCGATACCCCTGAAATCGTCGACGCCGGGGAATTCATCGGGGCAGATCAGGAAAATGGCAGGCGCCGACATATTGGTTTGCCGGTTCAGCATTTGCATTACGCCCAGCAGGTTTACCTGGCAATGCAAATCAAACTCAAACCAAAGATTAATTTCATCGTACGTGCCGTTTAGTTTACCCAGTTCATCAATCACCTTATGTTGATATCCTGCGGCAGTTTCCTTAAAAGTTTCGCCAATCCATCTGGAACGATCATTCCAAAATCCGGCGGCCGAGATATCATCTTCCAGGGGGCCTTCGGATAAAACCTCGCGCCAAACCATAACGTCGCCATCCAGCCCGGTTTGGTTAAAACTATGCAGCGTCGAATCGCCGTTAAGTACATGCAGAATATTGCTCATAAGTTGCACTTTTTTGTAAATAAACAACGTTTTTGTATAAAAAAATTGCATTTTTTTGAAATATTTTTGTGAATATCTTGCTTAAGCATTCAATGAATTTTGAAATTTTCGGTTGAGAATATTTGATTATTTTTGACGGGAAGACTTTTGTCATCCTGAACGTAGTGAAGGATCTACCCGGCGACAGGCATCATCACCATAAAAGTTCGCAAATAGATGCTTCGTACCTCAGCATGACAAACGTAAAATACAAGTGCTCATGCAACTAACCATTCCATCCATATCCAACTTACCCCAGGCGGCCCAATCCATTATTGAGCACGCGGGCAATAACCGCATTTTTTTATTTTATGGCGATATGGGCGCAGGTAAAACCACCCTGATCAAAGAATTATGCAAGGCCCTGGGTACTACGGATAATATTAGCAGCCCTACGTTTTCTATCGTTAACGAATACCACACGGCAAAGGATAAAATTTATCATTTTGATTTCTATCGCCTTAAAGATCAAACCGAAGCGCTGGATATGGGCTATGAAGAATACTTTTATGCCGGCGCCTGGTGCTTTATTGAATGGCCCGAAAAGATCCCTGATCTGCTGCCCGAACACTATTCCAACATCAGTATCAAGGTTTTGGACGATGGATCGAGGCAGGTCAATATCGAAAATATTTAGTTTTCAGGATACATCCTTTTTTCTTATCTTCATCAGCCAGAAAAACACACATACATGAGTTCAGGGAAATACAGCGGGTTTTCGGATGTTGCCAGGCAGGCCATGATGCAGCCCCAGGAGTCGATGCTGGAGGTTAAAAACAAAAAGAACCAGTTATTTATTGGTATCCCCAAAGAAATTTCCTTCCAGGAAAACAGGATCCCCCTTACGCCGCTTTCGGTTGCGCTGTTAGTTAATAACGGGCACCGGGTAATGCTGGAAAGCAATGCCGGGCAGGCTGCCAATTTTAGCGATAAGGATTACAGCGAACAGGGCGCCCTGATTGTTTACGATACCAAAACTGTTTACGAAGCCGATATTATCATTAAAATTGCCCCGCCTATGGTGCAGGAAATCGAAATGATGAAGCATGGGCAGATCCTGATCTCGGCCCTGCAGCTGGCTACCCTAAAAGCCGACAGCCTGCACGCCCTCATGAAAAAAAATGTTACCGCCCTGTGTTTTGAGCATTTGCTTGATGAAGGCGGCTCGTTAACCGTGGTAAGGGCCATGAGCGAAATAGTGGGGGCCACATCTATACTGATAGCCGCCGAATATTTAAGCAATGTTTTTGAAGGTAAAGGGTTGATGCTGGGTGGTATAACCGGCGTTCCGCCTACAGAAATTGTGATATTGGGCGCCGGTACCGTTGGCGAATACGCAGCCCGCACAGCTATATCATTAGGCGCCGAAGTAAAGGTTTTTGATCCATCAATATATAAGCTGCGCCGCTTACAAAATAATATCGGGACCCGGGTGTTTACCTCCGTGGTTCAGCCTATCGTGTTAGAAAAAGCTATTACCACCTGCGATGTGGCCATTGGCGCCATCCGTGCCGAGGATGGCCGCAGCCCGTGTATCATATCAGAAGCTACGGTAAGCCGCATGAAACGCGATTCGGTGGTGATTGATGTAAGCATTGACCAGGGCGGGTGTTTTGAAACCTCGGAGGTTACCAACCACACACACCCGGTTTTCCGCAAATACGATGTAATTCATTATTGCGTGCCCAATATCGCTTCAAGGGTTGCCCGTACTGCTACCTATGCCCTCACCAATATTTTTGCCCCCATTTTGCTGGATATTGGCGAGCAGGGAGGTATTAAAAACGTGATATGGCAAAAATCGGGCGTACGTAATGCGGTATACATTTACCAGGGGCAGCTCACCAATAAATACATTGGCGAGCGGTTTTCAATCCCATGTAAGGACCTTGACCTGCTCATTGTATCGCACAGGTAATGGTATGATGCGTTGCTGCCTGTTTATCTTTGCCCTTGTTATGGTTGGCTATAATGCCCCTGCGCAGCATTATAAATATATTGACAGCGCCCGCGTTTGTGGTATTACCGGGTATAAAAAACAGGTAAAAGCCGATTCAAATAAGCGCCTGGTTGAAATTATAAAATACGTCCCGGCTATAAAACTGGATATCCGCTATGCTACAACCAACAACTTTATGCATAGGGCTATGTACAGGCGAGCTAAGGCATACGCAAGATTGCCCGTGGTAAAAGCTTTAAAGGATATTGAGGCTGATTTAAAAACACGGGGCCTGGGCTTAAAAATATTTGATGCTTACAGGCCTTATTCGGTCACGGTAGCGTTTTACGAAACCACGCCCGATACCAATTTTGTGGCCAATCCAAAATTCGGCTCCAAACATAACCGGGGCTGCGCTATCGATCTTACATTGATCGACCTTAAAACCGGAAAAGAACTGGATATGCCCACAGGCTTTGATAGTTTCAGTAGAAAGGCATCGGCTAATTATGCAGGTGCTACACCACAACAAACGACTAATCGCGAGCTGCTTAAAACAATCATGTGTACGCATGGGTTTACGGTACTGAATACCGAGTGGTGGCATTATGATTTTGACGGGTGGCGCAATTATCAACTGGCCGATATTCCGTTTACGGCATTATAAATTCAACCGGAAGTAATTTAAAGCGACAAAGGCACTATAATTGCTCGCCAATTGCAGGAGGGCAATAAAATGATTGATATGGTAAACATGAAAGTTATCAGCAAAGAATATTTAAAACAGCTTTGGAAAGTGTTAATAGCTACCTTCAAGGGCTTTGCAAATGATAACGGGCTGAAACTAAGCGCCTCGCTGGCTTATTACACTGTTTTTTCCATAGCCCCGTTGCTAATCATTATAATATCAGTAGCCGGCCTTGTTTTTGGCCAGGATGCGGCTACCGACAGGCTTTATCCGCAAATAGCCCATTATGTTGGCTCGGGACCGGCGCGGCAAATTCAGGATGCTTTAACGCACTTAGCACTTTCGGGCAAATCGGGCCTGGCTGTGGTAATTGGCACAGTTACCTTATTATTGGGCGCCAGCAGTATCTTTATCGAGATACAGGATTCATTAAATACCATTTGGCGGGTAAAAGCCAAACCTAAAAGTGGTTGGATCCAATTGCTTAAAAATCGTTTTGTATCCTTTTCGCTAGTTATAAGCCTTGGGTTTTTACTATTGGCAACACTTACCATAAACCTTGTACTTGATGCTTTAAAGGGAAGGATAGCACATTTTTTTCCAATTGTAACAGGGTTTCTGCTGAAAGGGATTAACCTCGCGCTCACGCTTATTGTGATAACTACCTTGTTTGGCATTATCTTTAAGTTTTTGCCCGATGTAAAAATCAGGTGGAAAGATGTGCGCACCGGCGCGTTTTTTACCGCCTTGCTATTTATGTTGGGGCAATACCTGATCAGCTTATACATCCAGTACACCGCCCAGGGCTCGGCTTACGGCGCAGCCGGGTCGATAATAGTTATCCTGGTTTGGATCTATTATACATCGGCCATATTGTACATCGGCGCCGAATTTACACAGGTATATGCCGAGGCCATTGGCAGCCACATAGAACCGGCAGATTACGCTGTGTCGGTACAGCAAACAGAGGTAGAGCGCCATGTAAAAAGCTTACCACCTCAAAATCCACAATTACAGGGGCATTTGAAAAAAGAAGAAATTAAAGAAAGTAGCAAGTAGTTAGTATCAAGTAGCAAGATTTTGACTTTCTGACAAAAGACTTTCGGACTGGTTTGATGTGCGCAGCCTTCTTGATACCTGGTACTAACTACCTGATATTCATGGAAATCGCTTTTAAAACAGGAGGCACCTACGGAGCCAAAAACTGTTACTTTTTTTACTATAAACACGAAACTCCGCTGGAGTTATAAACCTGCAACTGTTGACTCCAGCGGAGTCACGTGTTTATAGTATTACACCCACCCGCACAATTTGGCTCCGTAGGTGCCTCCTGTTTGTCTTTAATTTTAAAAGCGATTTCCCTGACCTGATACTACCCTTCACAATATATTCACCAATTCTTCGTATATTCGTGTAGTAATTTATTATCAAAAAATGGAAACTAAAGATCAATACGTTTATAAAAACGTTATACAATTAACAGAGGACGATGCATCCCGTAAATATTTGGGTAAAGTATTTGCATGGATGTTTATTGCATTAGGCATTTCTGCTTTTTGCGCTTTCGAATTCTTCTTAAATCAAAACCTGATGAATTTGATTGTTAACCCTGCAACGCAGGGATTTTCAACTTTAGGCTATGTAGCCTTATTTGCACCGGTTGCTTTTTCAATGGTCATAAGCTTTGGCCTCAACAGGTTATCATACCCGGTTATTTTGTTTTTGTTTATTGCCTACGCCGCTTCAGTTGGTATAAGCCTGAGCATTTTCGGCCTTATTTATACAGCAACGTCAATATTTACCATATTTATCAGCGCCGCTGTAGTTTTTGGCATAATGGCTATTGCCGGATATTTTACCACGATGGATTTAACCAAATTTGGTTCAATTTTAATCATCATCTTTTTTGGTGCATTTGCTGTGGCCATGGTTAACTTCTTTTTAGGTAGCCCTCAGTTAAGCTACGTGCTTAGCTTTGTATTTGTTGTATTGATGGTTGGTTTAACAGCCTACTACATGCAAATGCTGAAAAGAATTGGTGCCGGACTTGAGTATGGAAGTGCAGAGTCAAAAAAACTGGTGATCATGGGCGCATTTGTGCTTTATACTACATTTATTAACTTGTTTACTTCAATGCTGCGTCTTTTTGGTAGCAGGCGATAATAAACAACCAACAAATTATTATTAAAAAGCTGCCCCGCAAAGGCAGCTTTTTTTGTGGATATAAATTTACTTAGCGTACACATAGCCTGGCATATAAACTATTGCATTTTACGGCTTTATTATGCACCTTTGCACTGCTTATGGAGAAAGACGGAGGGATTAGACCCTGCGATGTCTTAGCAACCTGTGCTTCACAAGGTGCTACATTCTACTCAGCCAGCTAAACAGCCCTGGGAAAGATAAGCGAAAGTCAATTGAACACCCGACTTTTCGATGTAAGCTTTTTTTTAGTAGCAAGTAATTAGTATCAAGTAGCAAGATTTTTTTGCGTTGATCTAATTAAAAATCAGGCGCCGGAGTTTCCGTACTTGATACTTGATACTAACTACTTGATACTAACCATGAACATTAGAAAAGAATTAGAAAAACGCATCCTTGTAATTGACGGGGCTATGGGTACCATGATACAGCGGTACCAGCTTACCGAAAAGGATTTTCGTGGGGAAAGGTTTAAAGATCACCATAGTGATTTGCAGGGGAATAATGACCTTTTGAATATTACGCGCCCGGATATTATCAAGGCCATCCATGCCGAGTATTTGGATGCCGGCGCCGATATTATTGAAACCAATACCTTCAGCACACAAATTATTTCACTGGCCGATTATAAGCTGGAGGAACTGGCCTATGAGCTTAGTTACGAAGGCGCCCGTATTGCCCGCGAAGTGGCCGACGAATACAACCAAAAAAATCCGGCAAAACCGCGCTTTGTGGCCGGTGCCATAGGGCCAACTAACCGTACTGCCTCCCTATCGCCAGATGTTAATGACCCGGGCTACCGTGCCGTTACCTTTGATGATTTGGCCAACGCCTATTACGACCAGGTGCGTGGCCTGGTTGATGGCGGATCGGATTTATTATTGGTTGAAACCATCTTTGATACACTGAATGCCAAGGCAGCCTTGTTCGCTATCAATAAATACGCCCACGAGTCGGGCAAGCATCTGCCTATCATGATTTCCGGTACCATTACTGATGCCTCCGGTCGTACCCTTTCCGGGCAAACGGTAGAGGCTTTCTGGAATTCTATCCGTCACGCCAACCTGCTTTCAGTAGGTTTAAATTGTGCTTTGGGTGCCAAAGAAATGAGACCGCATTTGGCCGAACTATCTGAGAAAGCAGATGTATTTATATCTGCCTACCCTAATGCTGGTTTACCAAACGAGTTTGGCCAGTACGACGAAACCGCGCATGAAACCGCCCACCAGGTTGATGATTTTATTAAAGCCGGTTTGGTAAATATTGTGGGGGGTTGTTGTGGCACCACGCCCGAGCACATCAAATGCATCGCCGAAAAGGCAGCCAAATACCCCCCAAGGCTTATCCCCGAAATTGAACCCGACCTGCGCCTGAGTGGCCTGGAAGCGGTGACCATAAAGCCCGACAGCATTTTTGTAAATGTGGGCGAGCGTACCAACATCACCGGTTCGCCAAAATTCTCGAAACTTATTTTAGCCGAAGATTATGAAGCCGCATTAGCCGTTGCCCTGCAACAGGTAGAGGGCGGTGCCCAGGTTATCGACATCAATATGGACGAGGGCATGATCGATTCGGAAGCGGTGATGGTGAAATTCCTGAACCTGGTAGCATCCGAACCGGATATTGCCAAACTGCCCATCATGATCGATTCATCAAAATGGACGGTTATTGAGGCGGGTTTAAAATGCATCCAGGGTAAGGGCATCGTAAACTCCATATCGCTTAAAGAGGGCGAAGAAAAATTTATTGAACAGGCCCGTAAAATCCTGAGCTATGGTGCCGCCACGGTAGTAATGGCTTTTGACGAAACCGGCCAGGCCGATTCGTTACAACGCCGTATTGAGATATGTAAAAGATCATATGATATTTTGGTTAACGTGGTTGGTTTCCCTCCGCAGGATATCATTTTCGACCCAAACATCCTTACCGTTGCAACCGGTTTAGAAGAGCATAACAATTACGCGGTTGATTTTATTGAGGCCACCCGCTGGATAAAACAAAATCTGCCTCATGCCAAAGTAAGCGGCGGGGTAAGCAACATTTCCTTCTCGTTCAGGGGGAATAATGTGGTGCGCGAAGCCATGCACTCGGCATTTTTATACCACGCCATTGGCGCCGGTATGGATATGGGTATTGTGAACGCCGGCATGCTGGAAGTTTACCAGGAAATAGATAAAACCCTGCTTGAGCTGGTAGAAGACGTGCTGCTTAATCGCCGCGATGACGCAACCGAACGCCTTGTTGAATATGCCGATACCATTAAAAGTAAAGGTAAAGAAGTTGTACGCGATGAAGAATGGCGCAAAGGAACCGTACAGGAAAGATTATCGCATGCGCTTGTAAAAGGTATTATTGAATACCTGGATGATGACGTAGAAGAAGCCCGCCAAACATACAGCAAACCGCTGGAAGTAATTGAAGGCCCCTTGATGGACGGCATGAATATAGTAGGCGACTTATTTGGCGCCGGTAAAATGTTTTTGCCACAGGTGGTAAAATCGGCCCGGGTAATGAAAAAGGCGGTGGCCTACCTACTGCCATTTATCGAGCTTGAAAAACAACGGGTTATTGATGCAGGCGAAGACAGTAGCGGAAGCCGTGCAAACGCCGGTAAAATATTGATGGCCACCGTAAAAGGCGATGTGCATGATATTGGTAAAAATATAGTAGGCGTAGTTTTGGCCTGTAACAACTTTGAGGTGATTGACCTGGGCGTTATGGTACCGGCACAACGCATTATTGAAGAGGCTAAAAAGCAAAATGTAGATATCATCGGCCTCAGTGGTTTGATTACGCCGTCGCTGGATGAGATGGTGCACTTTGCTAAAGAGATGGAGCGCGAGGGTTTTACTATTCCGCTGATTATTGGCGGGGCTACTACCTCGCGTATCCACGCGGCCGTTAAGGTCGATCCGCATTACTCGGGCGCTGCAATCCATGTACTGGATGCATCGCGCAGTGTTACCGTGTGTAGCAGCCTGATGAACCGCGATGGCCGGGATGCCTATATCAAAAACATAAAGGAGGAATATGCCAAATCCCGCGAAGCGCATTTGAATAAAAAATCGGATAAACGTTTTGTTACCATCGACCAGGCAAGGCAGGCCCGTTTCCAGATTAGCCTGGACGGCGATGTAGCGCCAAAGCCAACGTTTACCGGTACCAAAGTATTTGAATCGTATCCGCTGGAAGAATTAGTTCCTTATATCGACTGGACACCGTTTTTCCACACCTGGGAATTGCGCGGCAGCTATCCCAAGATATTTGCCGATAAGTTTGTAGGCGATGAAGCCAAAAAGCTTTTTGATGATGCCCAGGTGTTGTTAAAAAAGATAGTAAAAGAAAAACTGCTGCATGCAAACGGCGTTATCGGTTTTTGGCCGGCTAATAGCGTAGGCGATGACATTGAACTATATACCGACGAAAGTCGCAGTACGTTGTTAACCCGCATCCATACCCTGCGCCAACAGGCCGAAAAGGTTAAAGGCGATCCGTATTATGCATTGTCGGATTTTATCGCACCAAAAGAAAGCGGAGTGCCGGATTATTTTGGAGGCTTTGCGGTAACCACAGGCATTGGCTGCGATGAACTGGTTGCCGAATTTGAGGCCGACCATGACGATTATAACAGCATCATGGCCAAAGCCCTTGCCGATCGCCTTGCCGAGGCCTTTGCCGAAAAAATGCACGAACTGGTACGTAAAGAATACTGGGGCTACAGCAAAGGCGAGCAGCTAAATGCCGACGAACTGATCAAAGAAGAGTACCAGGGTATCCGCCCGGCCCCAGGCTATCCTGCCTGCCCGGATCACACGGAGAAAACAACTTTGTTTGAGTTACTGAAAGCGGAAGATGCTGCCAAAATGCACCTGACTGAGAGCTTAGCGATGACACCGGCCGCTTCTGTAAGTGGGTTCTATTTTGCACACCCGCAGGCAAGGTATTTTGGATTAGGGAAGATAAGTAAGGACCAGGTTGAGGATTACGCTTTGCGGAAACAAATGCCGCTTGAGGACATCGAGAGGTGGTTGGGGCCTAATATAAATTATTGAGTTGTGTGTTGAATGTTGTAAGTTGTATGAGAAAAAAGCTTTAATTAAACGACGTGCAAAGCGATTATAAAAAATACATAGAATTAAATGTTTGGATTGAAGCAAGGAAGCTTGTTAGCGAAGTATATTCTGCAACACGTTCATTTCCAAAAGAAGAGCAATTTGGGTTAAGCAATCAAATGAGAAGGTGTTCGGTGTCTATCCCATCGAATATCGCAGAAGGATGTGGACGAAATCATAAAAAGGACAGCCTTCAGTTTTTCTATATAGCAAGAGGATCATTATATGAATTAGAAACACAACTCTTTTTAAGTAGCGATTTGAACTTCATTGAAAAACCACAACTCGACAAATACTTATCACAATTGGAAATTCGTAAGAAAACTGCTTAATGGTTTCATCAGATATTTTAGTTCTGAATAAATCTTTTTACTTACAACTTTCAACACACAACCTACAACAAAATAATGAAAATTACAGATCATATCAAAAACGCCAACGGAAAAACGTTATTCTCTTTCGAACTAATCCCACCCTTAAAAGGCCAAAGCATCCAGGGTATCTACGATGCCATTGACCCCTTAATGGAGTTTAAGCCGCCGTTTATTGATGTTACATCCTTACGCGAGGATTTTATTTACAAACAGCATGATAATGGCTTGCTGGAAAAGCTGAGCTATCGCAAACGTCCGGGCACTATCGCTATCTGCGCTGCTATCATGAATAAATATAAGGTAGATACCGTTCCGCATTTGTTGTGCGGTGGTTTTACCAAGGATGAGACGGAGAATGGGTTGGTCGATCTCCAGTTTTTAGGTATCGAGAATGTGTTGGTTTTGCGGGGCGACGCACGCCGGGGAGATGCATCCTTTGTGCCAACATCCAATGGGCATAACTATGCTACCGATTTGTTACAACAGGTAGTGAACATGAACAACGGTATTTACCTGCATGAACATAACGACGATAGCCTGAAAACCGATTTTTGTATCGGTATTGCCGGCTACCCCGAAAAGCATTTTGAAGCGCCAAACCTTAAAACCGACTTTAAATACCTGAAACAAAAGGTAGATATGGGTGCAAATTTTATTGTTACCCAAATGTTTTTTGACAATCAGAAATATTTCGACTTTGTAAATAACTGCCGGGCCAACGGCATTACCGTACCCATTATACCAGGCTTAAAACCTGTTACCACATCAAAGCAACTGATTAACCTTGCCAAAACCTTCCATATTGATATGCCCGAGGATTTATGCGACGCTGTTAACGGATGCAAATCTGAAAAAGATGTAAAAGATATTGGCGTGGAATGGATGATAAACCAATGCCGCGAGCTGATGGCTTTTGGTGTTCCGGTACTACACTTTTATACCATGAGCAACGCCGGGCCAACTAAGCGGATTGCGGAGGCTATTTTTTAGTGGGATATAAATGCCCTGTTGTGAAAACGATGTTCTAAAATAAGGGCATCGTTTTTTGTTTGTAAGAAAAAAATATAGTTGCTTTTTTGTGCTCTTAGGCATATGGTAATTCGCTATTAAATTCTTCGAGATTCAATCTCAGTTGCTCCAAATCGTTCCAGCCTTCCTCAAGATAATGCCATTTGTAAGTTATTTTTAGTCCCTCAACATGAATGGTTAATGTATAATTGATACCGTCAAGCACAATTCCTTTTTGTTCTTTAAGGATGGGTTTAATAGATATCATTTTTGCGAGACCGATAATCGTTGCGATCTTTTGAGCATCAATTACACCTTTTTCATAGTTTATAGTTGGTTTTATTTCCTGTCCAATATACTTCAGACCTTCCACAGGGTTATGAAATTTGGGAGTATCAATAAGTCTCGACCATGTTGTTCTATACCATTTAACAGCCTCTTCACCTATTTCAAGCTGCAAATTAATACTGTTATCAAAAGAGGGTTCGATAACCAATTGTATGTACTGTTTATCAATATCAATAATTTGTCCCTGAAACAATGTGGCTTGTGCAAGGGTTTCAAATTCAGGCCATTTTAACTTGTTGCCCATCTGCTTAGTTATTTATATTTAAGAACCTGCCACTAGTAATGGCTCTGGCATCCCTACTATGTGTGGCTTACTTTTCAACATTACTCGCCAACATCGTGTTTGCATCACCATAGCTTCCAAAAAGGCTTCTGATTTGATCCCGGTTTAGCCAACATCTGTATAACCCGCTCCGCGCCCCATTCCTCATCATCTGGAATCTTTTTCCAATCGATATTTTTAATTTCTATCCTCTGTTCAACAGTTTCCGGCCAGCTTACCTGGAAACCATTTTCCTCCAGCGTCGAAACAATCATCCGGGCAACATGTAACGCTTCATCATCATTTTGTGTAGCACTATCAAACCCCAAGTATAGGTTCCGGATGAAAGGGTCAACCGCCCTCGCTAAATCCTGCGAGTGATAATAGCAAAAGCCAATAGCTTTAACACCCAATTCATCCAGCTTTTCAATTGTTTCCATGCAGTCACCTTGTCCGTCTTGTTTGGTATAGCCGGCATTGTGCAAACACACTATCTTTTGCGCAATAAGTTGGTCAAATGCCTTGGCAAGCTTATCAAATCCGGTTGATTTTGCCCACTGCAAAGCTTCCTTTTGATGTTGCTTATATTTTTGATGGATGGTTTGTCTTAACCAAACATCATCAATATCATCCTCATCGTAAAACATATCTTCTAACCCATCAAAAATTTGCTGCTCATTTTCAAATCCAACCTTAATATCCAGTTCTATTTGTTCTAACGCCTCGTTTTTGGCTTCCTGTGTCATAAGCTATGGTACCATTAATTGTAATGATAAAGATGTTCGCTTTAAACCTGCTTACCAAATATCTACATTTAACAATTACTATACACCTGATGGATTGTGTAATTTTTTCACACATCAAATATATGTTAATGCAAAAAGGGTATCCCGGTTAAGCGATACCCTTTTGTATGGATAGATTTAATTACTTGCAAAAAATAACCTGGTTTGTTTTGCCTTGATCGTTCGAGTCGCCTGTGGTCAACTTACGCACGGTGCCTAAGGTTAAGCTGTAGGCGCATGACGGCCAGGTACTAAATGCCGGCGATATGGCAGCTGTTGCAAGGTTATATACCGCGGCAGCCCCTCTGGGTACATTGCCGGATGGCAGGCCAGATACACTACCTATCGCGTTTGACCATATGCCAATGTTCCAGCTGCCTATCAGTTCATGATCAACCGTATAATCAACGTGGGCTTGTGATTGTACCGGGGTACAACCGCTGCCGCCACCGGCAAACAGCTCTTCCAGTTTAAGCAGGCTTACCTCGTTCCAGTTGTTTACGTATATTTTACCGATGATAGATTGCGTATTTAAATTGGCAGATGCAGGATTGGCCGGATCATCTGTTGTTTGAAACTTAAGGTACAACATGGTGCCGTTTTTTTGATTTGCCGCGCCAACCGGGCTGCCTGGGGTTAAACCTGCGCTGGCATCGCCGCCGCCAATAATGGTATTGGTATTTAGTAAAACCAACGGGCCGTAAAACCCATTATCCAGGGCAGGCTGATCAACCCTTATCCAGCCGTTAGCATCCGGGTGAAGCACATGATCTGCAATTGGGCTGGGGAAATTATCGGCGGGTATGCTATCCGGTACCGATGCTGGCTGTCCAAGGTCTATCATTACATTCTGAAATGCAGGGCCACCATTCCACGTAATTTGGCGGGTAGCAACCTTAAGCTGCGTAGGGTCCATCTGGGCGGCGGTAACGGGGCTATAATTCACGTTGTCCAGCGAGTATAAAAAGCGGTAATGCAAAGCGCTTGCTGGCGCTGTTGGCACCTTCTTGGTGGCGTACCCAACCAGGTTTACCGAATTGAAGAAGCCATAGCCCACGCCTCCAACGCCCGATTTGGCGGTAAGTGTTTTACCCGCGGCATCAATATCTGATGTGATATTAAATTTACCTACCGATGTAAACCAGGGCACATCACTGGTGTAAACGCCGCCATCTTTGATGCAAAGTTTTACGCAGAAACAGTTATGCGCGTTGTGCCTGTCGGTTTGGCGGCCACGGGTACGGTCTTCCTGTAATAAAACAGCACCTGAAGACGATTCTACCCTAAAATAATAATCCGGACCGGCGGGCCACTCTACATTTAAAAATGGCGACAGCAAGGTTTGCCTGAAATTGGCGCCCGGATATACTATGGTAAATTTGCCATTGCTATCGGTATAGGCATTACCCAAAGTATCATCCTGTATCAGGTCGACATCGTAGGCAAATACTTTAACACCCGATAACGGCTTTTTAGTTTCGCAATCGGTTACTATTCCGCAAACCACCCAGATATCTAAGAGGGTAAGGATACGGCAAAACCATTTGGGATCTATTCTGTATTCAAAGAAAGCTACCTGGTCACCTTTTTCGGTTTGCTTGTAGGTTGGCTGCAAAGTGGTGATATGAAATTGCAACGAAAGGTCTTTTTTAGGCCCCGGCCCTATCTTTATGGGGGTATTGCCGCAATACCAGTCAACATCTACCGTTCCGCCATCGTAGCCGCTTTTTTCGCCAATCTCAATAACAAAGTCGCCATTATCCTGCAGGCGGCCTTCGGCAATAAACAGTTTTTCTTTTTCTTTCAGCTCGGCATCGGTAACCTGGTGAAAGGTTTGTTTGGCATCGGCAACGGCCAGGCGGGTTTCGTTGGCCCTGTCAAAGGTTTTGTAAACTTTTACCGAGTTGCCCGATACCGGCATCTCGCAATCAGAACATAGCAAACCGCGTAGGTTTCCTTTAATAATAAAGCTCATAGGTTTTTGTTTTTAGATTTCTTCTTCCCGCCTACTCTTTGATTGGATTTTCGGCATGCTCCATAACATTTTCCAGCACAGGCATTAGCACTGCTGGTTTGTTATGCCAAAGGTTTAACTAAAAAAAAAACCTATCAACGTTGCTACTACTGTTTTATGCCCTATGATTGTACGCGATTGAAAACGTACTACTACAGTTTCTGCTGCGTAGAAATACGCGGAAGGGGGGATAATATTTTTACTATAATAGTCTGATAAACGCAAAAAAGCGCCTTTCCCCCTAAAAGGAAAGACGCTTTTTTTACGGATAGATACTTATTGATATAAATAGGTATCCGTTAAATGTTGCATTGCTTCCTGGAAAAGGTTGTAAGCTGTTGCCTCATCGCTATTATTTATTGAAGTAATTGACGTTTGAATATACTTGTCATAAATTTCTTTAAATATAACGGCCTGGTTTTGCTCCTTATCAATGGCCTCAAGCAGGGATGCAGAAATTGTATAATATTTTTCAATCTCGGCTCCGGTAAATTTATCCTGTAAAATTTTATCCCTGAAACCCCTAAGCACATTTAATTGGCCATCAGCTTCTTTACCGGCAAAGTTGGTTGCAATACGGGTAAGGGCGCAGGGGTCTGAACTGGTGGAAGAGGGACAACCCGCTGAGCCAGGACAAGGAGCTGCTATTTCAATAAACATATTCATTCCATCCGATGGCTGAATAATAAGTTTATATGGCAGGTTTTCGACGGCTGAATAGCCAAAATGATAAATAAAGGTGTTACAATCTGTCGCGTTTAAAAATTCGTTTAAACGAACCTGCCCCATGAACGAGCCGCGATTAATTTGGGTATAATGCGCGGTTGGCTCTAATTTCTTGAAATTCAGCACATGGTTAAATAATACCTGCCATGTTTTTTCAAGAGAGATCCGCTCGCCGGTGTTGGTCATGAAACCGTTTTTGTTAATAATAGAGTTGGGTAAGCTGTTAGTCACCGTGTAATTACCAGGAATCAATACCAATATCCTCGATGAAGGATCATTTACGTCTTCAAGGCCGTTCATAAATTTAATGCCCGATACGTTGTCTTCGTTTAAAACCGTCTCAACGGCCAACCGGCTAAGGGTTACAGAACGAATTTCTGATGGAAATTTTTTTTGAAAGTCTTCCGTTAGTTCTTTGTAAAGATTTTCGCTAATGAATCCTCCTACTTGTTCGGGACTAATTTGGGTACTCAACATTTCTGTTTTCATTTCAATTGGTTTATGGTTTTAAATTTGATTAATTACTTATCAATGCATATAAATATAATATGCAATTATTGTAGTATTCCTATTGCGCCGCCATATAATTATTAACAGTTGTTAAAATCAATTTTGTCTATAGGCTGGCATATTATGCCCGCGTAGTACTACAGTTTTTGTTGCGTAGAAATACGCATTATCCTCCCGGTGTTAAAACGGGGAGGATTTATTACGCACTGTAAATGAATTAATTACGCGAACATTCAAAAATTAGACATGGCAGTCGAAACTTGCGCCACTGTTGAAATAACAACTTATTAACCTTAGTTTTAGCCAAACTAATTCCTAACCCACTATACTAAATCAATCATGGAAACCAAACCAAGAGACACCAACCCAATTACCGGCGACGAAGGCGCCCCAATCGATCTTGAACTTGCCGCACAATGGACAAAAAATCATAGGCACAGACATCCGGACGGAGTGGTATCTCAATTTTTCGGACAAAAGATTCTGAATACTATATTGCAACAGGACGGTTGCTTGGGCATTCGCATTTACTACGCCAACAAACAACATCTTACAGGCTGGCAAAAATTCTGGATTTCAGTTGGAAACTTCTTCATCAAGGTCGTAGCTAATGCCGAGGGTGAAAAACGTTTTGTGATAACGGGCGTGCGGGCCGATGGGCAGGACCAGTTACCAGGAGAGGTAAAAAAAGAGGTTGCTGCTGTATCTACAGAAATAAAAACTTTTAAGTTATCCGCAGCTTCTACAAGCGACGATATAGTTGGAAATCAGTCTCATCCTTGTCCTGGATCTTCTGGATGCCCGCAAAACGTTTTAAGCGGATCGTAACATAATATACTATAAACAAAGCAAAGAGGATATAGGGTAATGGCTTTAGATATTACTTTGGATATTGCTTCGACATGTTCGGGGTTTATGCCGGTTTTGGCCGGAATTTTTAACTATAAACGTCTTGATAAACTGTTAAAAGTTTCCATCGTTTACTTTATTATATCCTGCACTTTTGATCCCATTATGTGGCTAATGGCAAAAAACGGCGCAAAAAATAACATGCCGGTAATTCATGTTAATGTACTAATCTCACTAATTTTTTTTTCATACATTTATTATCATTTATTTAAAAAATCGGTACTTAAAAAATTTGCCATTGTAGTTGCCATTACCACCTTTTTACTAATGGTTTGTTTTAATAGCAACATGTTTGAATATCCAACGGTATCAAATACCGCTTTAAGTATATCATTGATTATATTGTCTCTGATTTATTTTTACCAGTTGCTAAATCCTTTAGAGTACATTGACATTGAAAAACAAGGTTTCTTTTGGATAAATGCCGGTGTGCTGTTCTATTCTGCCGTTAATATTTTTTTATTTATGCTATTGACGCAGATACCGGTAAACGATCGGCACAATTATCTTATCATTAATAGCATAACTAACATAATTGCAAACACATTATTTTCAGTAGGATTACTTTGCCAGCCACAAAAAACAACCTGATTCCGATATTAAAAATCGGGAAGGTTACTTTGCCAGCCCCAGAAAGCAACCTGATCCCCGTATTAATTATCGGGACATTAGTGGTGGTTGTATTAATCACCTGCTTATTTTTTTTCGTGATCATTTACCAGCGTAAAATGATCAAAAACCAGGTTGAACTGCGGGCCCTGCATGACGCGCGCCAAAGCGACCTGATGGCTGCCGTTTTTGAAACCCAGGAAAGCGAACGTAAACGCCTGGCCGAAGATTTACACGATAGTGTAGGCCAGGTGTTATCGGCCATAAAACTTAACCTGCACCGGCTGGATAAAAGCTGTGTTACCGATACCACGCAGCCATTGTTGGCCGATACCCGCAGGCTTACCGACGAATGCATCCAGGAGATCCGCAATATTATTCATAACGTTTTGCCGCCTGTACTAACCGATTATGGGTTGCTGGTAGCGGTTGAAGCACTGGCAAACAAGGTAGAGCAAACCACGCACATTAAAGTAAAGTTCAGCAAAAACATGCCCGATCAGCGGTTCCCGCAGGATATTGAGCTTACGCTTTACCGTATTGCCCAGGAGCTTTTTGGCAACGCCATTAAGCATTCGGATGCTTCAGTTATCCACCTTTCCATTAACCGGGAAGGCAATTTTATGGTGATGGAATTTAAAGATAACGGCGTTGGCTTTAACCTGCCCGAGGTAAAAAGGGGCTTTGGTATTAAAAACCTCGAGAGCCGGGTGCAGCTTATAAACGGCGAAATAAACATTTATAGCAAGCCATTAAATGGCAGCCTGACTACTATTAAATTAAAAATAGCATAGTTTTGTATCTTTAATCTATCTTTATCCAACTATTTGTTAATCAATGGGTACAATTAAATTAGGCATAGTAGATGATCATAAAATTTTCAGGAATGGTTTAAAGGCCACCCTTGAAGAATGCGAAGATTTTGATTTGATACTTGAAGCTTCAAACGGCAAAGAGCTGATGGGTTTGTTAACAACCCAAACTCCGGATGTGCTATTGATGGATATTAAAATGCCCGAGATGGATGGCATCCAAACGGCAGCCTTTGTACATCAGCATCATAAAACCATCAAGATACTGGCGCTATCGATGTTTAACGAAGACAAGTATATTGTGGATATGATGAAAGCCGGCGCATCTGGCTACCTGCTAAAAAACGCCGAACCGGAAGAAATCATTGAAGCGGTATCTACGGTACACAATAAGGGTTTTTATTTTAATGAGCACCTGTCTATCACCCTTATTAAACAGCTGGTAGGCAATGACCATTCCGAAAGCATTGCCCCCAATAAAGCTGATTTGAATGAGCGCGAAATTGAAGTGTTAAAACTGGTTTGCCAGGAATACTCCAACCAGGAAATAGCCGACAAAATTTTTCTGAGTGTACGCACCGTGGAAGGGTACAGGGCACGTTTATTTGAAAAAACAGGATCAAAAAACCTGGTAGGCCTGGTAATATATGCTATAAAACGTGGTATTATAAATGTAACCTGATTTTTTTATGCCGATAGCTTTTTGGCGCTGCTGGCAAGGTTACGCATAAATCTTTTGCGGTAATTAAGCGGGCTTAAATTCATTTTGGCCTTAAACATTTTATAAAAGTGGGATACATCGCCAAAGCCACTCTCGTACGATATTTCTGATATAGGCTTATCGGTTTGTACCAACTGCTGTATAGCGTAATTAAGCCGGTACTCAATTATAGTTTCCATAAATGTTTTGCGGGTTACTTTTTTAAAGTACTTGCAAAAAGCATTGGTGGTCATGTTGGCAATACTCGCTGCTGCATCCAATGATACCTGTTTCCTGAAGTTTTCTACCAGGTAAGCAAATACCGGGTTAATCCGTTCCTGCTCTGCCTTTGAGCGTTCGGCTATAATCCGGTGCTGATCAAGCAAAATATATTCGTCTGATGATGCCAGGCGCTGCAATATTTCCAGCAAACCTATCAATACCCGGAAATTACTTTTTTCTTCGACCAGGTTTTGCAGCAGCAGCTTTACATCCTGTTGCGTTTCCGAATGAAACGACACACCGCAACCGCTTTTCTGAAAAAGCTTTTTGATATGCAATAATTCAAACTTGTTAAAAAATTCGTCGCCCAAAAAGGTATCGTTAAACTGGATCACGATGGCGCTTGCCTCCTCGGGCAAAACATTGGCAATATCCAGTTTCCAGCAATGGGGCAAATTGGGGCCAAGCAGCACCAGATCGTCCGATGCAAAATCCTCCATATGGCTGCCCACGTACCGCTTGCCGCTGCCTTTTAAAATGCATGTCAGCTCATATTCCGGGTGAAAATGGTAGGGAGCGTCAAATGCCAGCTTATCAAATTTTTTGACAAGGAACGATTGGCTAATAGAGGGCTGAAGAACTTCGTACGAGGCTTTTATCATTGCATATTTTAACGTAGAATTTATTTTAAAGTTAGCTTACGGATAAAATAATCCATAATTACACCATTCATTTCATTTTTTGTCAGCTAAAGTTAAACTTACTTTGAATATAAACTAAAAAAAATATGAATACAAAGGTTTCTGATCTGTTTATACTGGACGATTTTAAAAAATTACCAGAAGAAACTATCCTCGAATTTCGCGAAAAAGGGCATACTTTGATTCAAAACATACTTTCAAATGAAGAAGTAGAAGCTTACCGCCCGATAATTGTAGACGCTGTTGACCGGTATAATACCGAGAAACGCAAACTGGAAGACAGGGATACCTACGGCAAGGCATTTTTACAGATTATGAACCTATGGCAGGTTGATGCCGATGTAAAACGCTTTGTTTTTGCCAAACGAATGGCCAAAATTGCCGCCGACCTTATGGGGGTTGAAAATGTACGTATATATCATGACCAGGCCCTTTTTAAAGAAGCCGGCGGAGGCCCCACTCCATGGCACCAGGACCAATATTACTGGCCGATAGATACCAACAATACAGTTACCATGTGGATGCCTTTGGTTGATATTGATGTAGATATGGGCATGCTCACCTTTGCTTCAAACTCGTATGTCAATGGCGCGGTATTTAACCATGAAATATCCGACGAGTCGGAATCGGCATTTGACGATTATGTAAAGGAGAAAGGCTTCCCGATAAGCAGGGCGCAAACCATGAAAGCCGGCGATGCCACCTGGCACCGGGGCTTTACCATTCACAATGCGCCGGGCAACAACTCCGATAAAATGCGCGAGGTAATGACCGTTATTTATATAGCCGATGGCGCACGCATCACGCCCTACAAAAACGACTGGCAAAAAAGCGACCACCACAAATGGCTGATGGGCAAACCCATTGGCGGGCTGATAGATTCTGAACTGAACCCTAAGCTGTTGTAATAAACAAAAAGCTGTTTTTATAAATAAAACAGCTTTTTGTTTATTATATGCTATACTATTTGACGGTGTTGCCTATATACAAATCCGTCATCGCTATTTATCATGGAGTGGCCACTGTCCACTGCTGGCAGGTCGATCCATTATAATCATATAATGCAAGCTGAACTCCGTCTGCCGTTGATGCGTTTGGCACCTCAACAACCCGGTTGCCATTTAAAGGAGTAAATACTAAGTTGCCATTACCGGCCCTCGACAAATCAAACTTCTGGCAATTATTATTGAGATAAGCATAAAGATCCAGCGGAGCCCCATTTGCCGCATTGCAATTAACAACATCTGCAGCTAAACCGCCTTGTGCACATGTTATTTTAAAAACACCGTTTCCAAGAGCAGTAAAATCCCATTGCTGGCATAAAAGTCCATTGCTTGTATTTTGTGCTATTGCTTGTTGCGAAGCCCCTGTACAGCCCCAGTCGTCCCAAACTTTACCGCTGTTGCTATTTATAATTTTATAACGACCGGCGGCTATCCAATCCTGCGTAATAAAAGGCCAACCACCCGACCAACCCATATTACCAACTGCCAATGTAGGCGTACCATTGTTATTGCCATCATAATAATGATAGGTAAGAAAATTGAACCCGTTTTCGGTATAGTAGCCAACCTGCCCCGGGCCAATATATTTACCCGATGTACTTAATACCGTAGTACCGCCGCCGCTAAGCAGGTTTACGCCGTTTTTATCTACATAAGTACCATTAGGGCTGGTCGACCTGCCCATTTGCACATAGTAAGTGCTGCTGGTTCCGTTGCAGCAAATCCCCTTATTGTAAAACAGGTAGTAGTAACTGCCATTCCTGATCACGTACGATGCTTCATTTTCGCTGCTACTGCTGCCGGCTATATTTTTAACTGTACTGTTAAGTCTTTTACCTGTTGCCGGATTTATTTGGGCTATCCAGATGCCGGTTAAGTGCGATCCGAATGTCATCCAGTAGTTTCCGCTGGCATCAGCGAAGACCGAAGGATCGATAGAACCGTATACAGTATTATTATCTGAGTAAACAACCATACCCTGGTCTGTCCATGTAGTTAAATCGGTACTGGTTGCTACACCTATTGCACAAGGCCTTGCACCCATCGAAACAGAGTAATACATATAATACTTGCCTCCCATGTAAATACATTCGGGGGCCCAAAAATTGCCTCCAAAGTTAGAAACGTAGGAGTTTATCCAGCTGGGCCAGGTACCTGAAGCGAAAACGGTTGAGGCTGTTGTCCATTTTATTAAGTCGGTTGAGGTAAGGTGATATATCTGATTACCGGTACCCCAGATATGATAAACCCCGTTGCGCTTAATTATGGTAGAAGGATCGTGAATGCCGGTAGCACCAGCTAATGAATTGATGGTTTTGGCCTTACTCACCATCGGCACTTCTGTTTGCGTAGAACTATTGAGCTTTTCGGTTTTTTTGCAGCTTATTATTATTCCCGCAGCGAGAATTATGCAAAGCGCGGCCAGTGAAAAATATCTTTTCATAAAAAATTTAGAATAAATGGTAATTGCCTACTCTTTTAGATTTTCGGCTTCGTCTTTAATTGGTAGTATCAATAAAACCCTGCAGGAAATTATTAGTGTTTATTTAACAATTATAATTAAATAAACGCCAAAATGAAACAAATTCAAAAAATATTTATTACCAGAATTAGTGTAAATAATACACTTTAGGAGTATAATATTTAGCTGGTAATCAGTATCAAACAAAAATTAACATTAATATAATATTATTTTACCAATAAAATGGAATATGCATAAAAAAAGAGCGGAGTGAGATGGACTGATTAATAATTGTGTTAATAACAACTAAATATATACAGGTGAAAACGTTTGGCTTCGGCAAGCCCCACCTTAAATCTATAGCAGTATGCATTGCTAAAAAAGTTGACTGATTTTGTGCCGGATTATAATCTCCGGAACCGGTTTTACAGGCTTAAATACAAAAAAAGGTTGCCGGTTTAATACCAACAACCTACTGTTAAGTCAATAGTACTAAGTCGTAAGTCTAAAGTTGTTTTTTTCTTTTTTTGGCTCAGAACCTAAGACTTTGGGCTAAAGACTATTCGTCAATTTATCGTTGACATGACACTACATGTTTTTTAAAATACATCCCTTAAAAAAACAAGGTAATTGCCAAAGCCTACCCTGCAACCCAAACCGCATCGACAAACCATTTTTTACCATCAAAAAACTGGGTTACCGGTGCAAACCCGGCATTTACGGCTATTTGATCTGTTTGCATGATGGTAAATTTCTGGGAAATTTCCATGTAGATGTATTCATCTTTTTGAAAATGGATAGTTTCTTTCCCATTGATAGTTACCTGCTGATCTTCCAGGCTGATAAGGTAACTTTTGCAGGCCCCGGTTTCGGGATCATAGGTTGGGTAATGATCGAATTTGGCAAGGTCAAAATTGGCATGAAGCTCCCTGTTGATCCTTTTCAGCAGGTTAAGGTTAAACCTCTTGGTGATGCCATCTTTATCATTATAGGCTGCCAGCACAACCTTTGGATCCTTTTTTAAATCCATTCCTATCAGCACCATATCGCCTTCAGAAAGGTGATTGCGTAATTCCCGGCAAAACTCAATAGCTTCGGGTACCGGCATATTCCCAATGTTCGACCCTAAAAACAGCACCACTTTTCGTCGTGACGATATAGAGGCTGCTTTCTTAAGCATATCAAAATACTCCCCGTTAAGACCGGTAATATTTAAGCCCGGCAAGGTAACGGGTAAAGTGATATTGAGGTATGATATTACATTATCGGATATATCGATGGGCAGATAAGTAAAATCGGCCTTTTTAGCCAACAGGTCTTTGAGCAGATAGGTTGATTTCATAGCATCGCCGGCGCCAAGTTCTATCAAATCAAAAGAATCGCCATCTGCAATAAGCGCATTGGTGATCTCGTCAGTCCTTTCCGAAAATATTTCCAGCTCGCAATTGGTTGGATAATACTCCTCGCAATTCATCAGCTCCTGGAAAAGTTTATCGCCATTGGCATCGTAAAAATATTTTGAATTTAACCGCTTGGGGGTTCCCCGTAAGCCGGCAATAACATCATTATAAAATGAATTTGTGTTTGTGTTTGATGCCGCCATCAAATCTGTTTGTGCGAAGGTTGAGTCCATATCTTCCTTTTTTGTGCGTTTACTTTGCAAGCCTTATGCCTGTAAACTGCCAACGTAAATGTGTTTGAAAAAAATTGCGGTAAGTTATCCTGCTATGCCCCGGCGAAGTTGCTTCTGATGCGCCACGCAACACCTTTTGATTTACCATAAACTTGCCATTGTATTCGCCAATTGCCCCTGGCGCTTTTGCAAAGCCGGGGTAAGGGAGGTACGAACTTTCCGTCCATTCCCAGCTTTTACCCCAGCTAAATTTTGTTGCCGCAGCCTCCCACTCAAATTCAGTAGGCAGCCTTAGTCCCTTCCATGAGGCATAAGCATAAGCCTCGAAATAGCTGATATGGCAAACCGGATCTTCTAAATTAAGCAACCTTAAGCCCTGGTAGGTATAGTTATACCATTCGCCATCAATTAAATGCCAGTAAAGCGGGGCCTCCACTTTATTGCTATTTACCCAATCCCAGCCCTCGGCATGCCAGTGCCGAAAATCGTGGTATCCACCATCGTTAATAAACCGCAGGTACTCCGCATTGCTTACCAATTCCGGGCTTATCTCATAGGCATTCAGGTAAACTTTATGCCGGTTTAATTCATTATCAAAACAAAAGCCATCGCCTTCAAAACCTATCTCATAAATACCTTCACCCATCTTTATAAAATCAGGGCTGGCAGCGCCTTCTGTTTTGGGCGATACATAGCCATCATCATAAGCCGGAAATAGTGGGTTATGCCCTAAAATGTATTTAATATCGGTTAGCAAAAGCTCTTGGTGTTGCTCCTCGTGGTTAAAGCCAAGGATAAGCAACTCCCTTATTTCTGCCGATGGTTCCTGGCATAGGAATTTGGCCATGGCCTCATCCACATAAGCCCGGTACAGGTAAATATCGGCAACTGTAGGCCGGCTTAAATTACCCCTGTCGGTACGGATAACCCGGTTGCCAACGGTTTCATAATAGCTGTTAAAAACGTAATTGTAATTGGGATTAAATTCCTGGTAGCCCATGAAATATGGCTTCAGGATAAAGGTTTCAAAAAACCAGGTAACATGACCTATATGCCATTTAGGCGGACTAACATCAACCACGGGCTGCACCACGTAATCTTCGGTTTGCAGGGGGCTGCAGATCTGCTCCGTTCGCTGGCGAACTTTTTTATAACAATCAGCTAAATCCATCGGGTTACTTGTTATTCAAATATCGTTTGAGGTTTGAAATTGTTTTAATACCTAAACTTTTTGCCTGCTGCCGGCGCATCATCAGCGCGTAGGCATTATTAAAGCCAATGGGCCTGAGCCATTTTACCTGGTAGCGCTTTTCAAATTCCTGCTGCACATAATTATAGGTGCTATCCTTACTTTTAGTTACCTGGGCAACCGTTTTTGGCGATGCCTGTAAAATGGCCAGCAAACCGGTACCTGTGTACTCGGGGTAAAAATCTATCTGGTCATTGGTCAGTGCATCAAAACAAATTTTAGTGCCGCCAAGGCCGGTTTTTGTTGCCACATCATAATTGGTATAACCGCTTATCAGCATGCTGTATATATTAGCCAGAATGTATTGCTCACCAAATATTTTTGAGCCGATACGAACGATTCCGGCATTCCCCTCTCGGGATGGTTTATATAGTTTATTTGCCTCCAGGAAATCCTTCGCTACCCGTTCGGGGCTTTGGTGAAGATAGTCGGTACGGTAGTTTAATTCCGTCATAACGGAATCATTTATTTTGCCTGATAGCAGGTTTAATGTCTTTTCAAGGTCAGGAAATTTTTTGAGCGATTCTTCCCGCACAATTGGGGCAGCATAGTACGGAGGAAAAATATTTTTATCGTCATCCAAAACCACCAGGTCATAAGCCTTTAGCCGGCCATCGGTAGAGTAACCGCTGATAACATCCAATTCCTTTTCAAACGCGGCTTTATACATCACCGCGTCGCTGATGACTACAGTATGAATTTTTAAACCGTATTTACTTTCAAGCCCCAGGTTGCCATCCTGCCTGCCCATAAACTCGGGGGTAAAACCCGCTATAAGCTTGCCTCCATATGCAGATGGGATAAAATAGAAAGATGACAATAGTACCAACAAAACCGGCAATGCATAAGTACCTTTCTGTACCTTTTTAAAATTAAGTTTTTGCAGCCGCGACAGCAAAAAATCGAAGATAATGGCCAGCAGGGCGGCCGGAATAGCCCCTGCCAGTATCATATTGGTATTATTGAGTGAAATGCCGCCGAAAATAAACTCGCCTAAGCCGCCTGCGGCAATATATGAAGCCAATGTTGCCACGCCCACATTTATCACCGTAGCGGTGCGGATTCCGGCCAAAATAACAGGCATAGCCAAGGGGAGCTCTACTTTAAACAAAACCTGCCACTTATTCATACCCATTGCCACTGCCGCCTCCTTTACCGAAGCATCTACCCCGGTAATGCCCGTATAGGTATTACGGATGATGGGCAACAGTGCATAAAGCAACAGGGCCACAATAGCGGGTTTAGCACCAATACCAAGAATAGGGATCATGAAACCCAACAGGGCGATGCTCGGAATGGTTTGCAGTATGCCGGCTATGCCCAACACCGCGCCGGATAACTTTACTTTACGGGTAATGAAAATGCCTAATGGCAAGCCAATGATAACAGCTATAAAAAGGGAGATAAATGTAAGGCCGATGTGCTGCAGGGTTTGCATGCCAAGCTTATCGGCCTGTTGCTGCATAAACTCCCATAAGGATTGTTGATGCTCACTCATGCCCTTGCTTGTTTTTATATTGATAAAACGCCGACATCAGCTGCTCAAAACTTACCGATTTCTGCTTATCGTTATCCTGGCCAATACGGATGGTTTCTTCATCGCTAAACTTGAAACTTTCCAGTGCCGACCATACATCAATATCGGCAGATAACGATAATCCTTCGGCCTTTTTACGTGTGTTGGGCAGCAAATCCCAAAGATCGTTTAATCGCACCGCCCTGAACTCCAGTTGCAGGCGCTGATCTTTCAGGAAATTTTCGACAAAATCATTGGCCGGGTTAAACAATAGTTCAGCAGGAATTCCTGATTGAACAATTTTTCCTTTGTCCATCAGGCAAATCCTGTCGCCCAATTCAAAAGCTTCCTGTACATCGTGCGTAACCATAATGATGGTTTTTCGTTTCAGTTCATCAAGCGCTTTAAACTCTTTGTGAATGTTTGACCGGGTTACATTATCCAACGAACCAAAAGGCTCGTCCATGAGCAACACAGGAGGATCAGACACCAAGGCCCTGGCCAAACCTACACGCTGTTGCTGGCCGCCACTCAATTCATTAGGATAAACATGCAGATAGCTTTTATCCAGGTGTAGCTTTTCCATTAACTCGGCAATGCGGCTTTCGGTTCTTTTTTTATCCCATTTCAGTAGCTGCGGCACTATGGCGATGTTTTCGGCCACGGTATAGTGAGGAAACAGGCCATTGTTTTGTAACACATAGCCAATGCCCCGTCTTAAAACCTCAGGCTGCTGCTCAAGTATGTTTTTATTATTGATGTAAATATTACCGCTGCCGGGCTCAATCAACCGGTTGATCATTTTTAGTGTAGTGGTTTTACCACAGCCACTTGTGCCCAGCAAAATAAGGTTTTCCTGCGCCTGCACCTCGAAAGAGGTAGCGTCGACGGCTTTAACCATACCAAACTGTTTGCTTATGCCGTCAACTTTAATCATACAGTAAAACTAATCTTCAAGCGCCAGGAACAGGTTATTTAACGATTCGGAATACAACGGGTGTGCAAAAACGCAGTAGCGGATCCTGTCGTAAGTAATGCCACCCTCCATAGCCATTTGCAGCACAGTCATGATCTCGCCACCTTCGGGGCCCAATACTGTGGCCCCTAATATCTTTTTGGTTTTAACATCAACTATAGCCTTCATAAAGCCACGTGTATCACCGGTTTCAATGGCACGGGCCACCCGGGTCATGGGCAGTTTGGCCACTTTGTAATCCAATCCCTGTTTTTGTGCCTCGGTTTCATCTATCCCAACCCTACCCAATTGTGGGTCGGTAAACATGCAATAAGGCACCGGCCTGTCGGTAATGTTCAGGTTTTGCTTTTCGATGAGGTTGCGGTAAACTATGGTATAATCGTTGTACGAAATGTGCGTGAAAGCCGGGCCGCCTTTTGCATCACCAAGGGCGTAAATGCCTTTTACATTTGTTTCAAGCTGGGTGTTTACTTTAATGTTGCCTTTTGCGTCTGTTTCTACCCCCGCGTTATCTAAGCCCAGCGTTTCAGTTTGCGGTGTACGCCCAACTGCTACCAGCACATGGCTGCACCTGATTTTTTTTTCTTCGCCATTTACCGTTATCGTAGCCGTTATTTTACCGCCCGGTTTCTGTTTGAATTTTGTAGCCTGTGCATCTGTAAGTACGTTGATCTTTTCGGCTTCCAGGATCTTTTGCATTTCGGCAGAAATATCCTCATCCTCGCGCGAAACTATCCTTGCAGATTTTTCTAAAATAGTAACCTTACTGCCAAAGCGGCGAAACATCTGCCCAAACTCCAGGCCTATATAATTGCCACCAAGCACCAATAAGTGTTCCGGCACATAGTCAAGATCAAGAATGGTGGTTGAGGTAAGATATTTGATATCACCTAGTCCGTAAATTGCAGGGATAAACGGTTTGGCACCCACGTTTAAAAATATCAGGTCGGCCTGCAGGTTTTGCTTTTTGCCATTTTTGAGTTTTACCGAAACTGTTTTATCGCCCGTAAATGTTGCTTCGCCAAAAACAACATCCAGCCCTTTTGTTTTTTCGGCAGCGTGCTGGCTCCCAATACGCGATTGCATTACTATCTCGTCTTTGCGCTTTTTTATACGGGGCATGTTCACAACAAATTTCTTTACCGGCACACCCAAATCGGCGCTTTTGTTGGCCATATAAGCCGCCTTAGCCGATGCCACCCAGGTTTTGGTTGGGGTACAGCCATCGTTAACACACGTACCGCCATAAAAACGCTTTTCAATAATCACAGTTTTCATTCCGGCCAGTGCCAGCTTTTTGGCAAGCGGCGCCCCCGCCTGGCCAGCACCTATAACAATGGCGTCAAATTTTTTCATTTTTATGGGGTTACTTTAACACCTTTCCAAAACGCTACATAGTTGGTAATGTTTGCGGCGGCATCTTTAGGCTGCGGGTAATACCAAGCGGCGTCGGGATTTTTCTTCCCATCAACGTTAAGGGTATAATAAGATGCCAGCCCTTTCCACGGGCAGGTAGTATGTGTGTCGGTAGTTTCCAGGTATTCGCTTTTTACACTTTCAATAGGGAAGTAATGGTTGTTTTCAACAACAATAGTATCATCGCTTTCGGCAATGACCCGGTCGTTCCAAATGGCTTTCATAATATGAATAGATTTTACGATAAAGATAGCCTTAACCCATGCAGATTTACAATGCAATTGGCTTATTTTGTTTACCAATTAAATATATAACATTCATAATCAGCATTAAATAAAAAAAGTTTAAAATTTATTTTTATTTAATCAATTAAGCTTTATCTTTGCATTCCCAAAATAAGGGAAACAAAAATAAAAAAAGGCCCGTTCGTCTAGGGGTTAGGACGTTAGATTTTCATTCTAGAAACAGGGGTTCGATTCCCCTACGGGCTACTAAAAACGCTGATTTCATACAAGAGATCGGCGTTTTTTGCTTAATGGGGCGCGCAATAGGTAAAATTTCTACGAAGTTGAATGACGCGGAATGAAGCTGAAACAATGACATTCTACCGTCGTAACCTCATCATTAAAATAAGCCCCCGAACAACCGAACATTTAAAAAGATTGATTTTGATGTTGACAAATGAGATTTGATCAATCAATTTACCCGTTATCAAAAAGGGTAAAATTCTTAGTTTATATCACAGAGCAGGATATCTTATAATGGAATCTTCACGTACCTCAAAAGCGTGGCGGTAAAGTTTCACCTGATTTGGCGGATAAATAATCGCATTCACGAAAAGGAGCGGTTCCTACCGAGAAAGTTCTGCGATTTAAGCCAGTAAATTTGTTGAGAGCGCAACGATAACTCAGTTTAATGAGGGAATAGCCATCGGCAAAAAAATCAAACGGCAGACGGCATTAAATCATTTAACGAAACAATCTTAATTTACAATTTCACATTTCGTTAAGTACATCTCATACTCACTTGATAACGTTCCAGCGTAATTACCTTGAATATGTATAGTTTGTCCTACTTTAATATTTAAAATCTCCTTAGGCCACTTATTTTTGGTACTGTTACAGTTGGTACATCTTATTTTTCTTAGCAAATGTGATCCTTCAATTTCTAACGATAAACTTGGGCAATCGAACGGATTTTCTATGCTACCAATGACTCCTGTTACATCAATCCAATCATTGTTGTAAATTTTATCAAATGCAACTTTGTTTGAACTAAATCTTTGAAACCAAGAATCAGCAGAATAATCGCTTTCAAATGTCGGCTGGTCAATCTTTGTATGATTAACAAGTTGAACCGAATCTGCTGGGATGGGATCGTCCATTAATTCTCTTACACTATCCACATTATGTTTTTTGATTATAATTAAAGCAATTAACACGAATGCTATTATGCATATAGCCGCTAAGGCGCGAGTTTTTCTGCTTAGCTTCTTTGTGTAATCTGGTTTGTCAATGGTTTTCATAGAAGGCTTGGGTTTACCTTCAGTACCGGAGGTCATTTAAAACAAGCAGCGTGGTACTGATAGCCATCTGCAGAGAGGTACTGGTATACCTAAAGCACAAAAAACTAAAAGCCCACGCTGTAGCATGAGCGATAGTTTTCCTCTTGTGCTTTTAAAAATTACCAGTTTTCTCTGCAAGCTGAAACTAACGCTGTATCGTTAACTATATGTTATATCCTTTTTTTATCTATTCAATAATTTTTTGATTTATTATTTCATGGGCTAATATCGGCGATTTAATTCGTAAAATAAAGTTTGGCCAAGCTTTCAAAAATGCTGGCCTGCCGCAAGAGCAGGCCTACAGCAGCGAAGCGCTGATATAGTTTGCTTCTTTCTTGAGCGATAGCGAAAGGAAGAAGTAAACCGGATATAGTAATTTGCTTTCTTTCCTTGTTATCTCTTATTGTAATCTTATACTGCGACGCGGTCGACTCCCCCCGGGTCAATTAAAAGATTTCCCCAGGTCAATATAGTGACCACCCCATTCCTACATGGGAGTTATGTAAGATATAAACACAAATATTTAAAAATGGAACATCAGAAAAAACAAGGGAAAGAGTTTGTATCACAATGGAGCAATCTAAAGGATAAGCACAGGATTTATGTAGGCTTGGTGCCTCTTTTAGAAGACGCAGAATTAAATTGTCCTGCGAGAATCCTATTTCACATCGTAAGTTCATTGAGTTATGTCGAGGGCTTTTGCTATGCAACAAATGAGCTTTTAGGAAGCCGGCTGGGGTTGAAAAAAGGAATGGTTAAGCGATATCTCAAAGAATTACAGGATTTCAAGTTAGTGAGGGTAGATATGGTGCCATGCAGCAGAGGGTTTCAAAGACAGATACATGTTGATTTTATAGGAATTACAAAACGATACGCAAAGATTCAAAAGAAACAAGTAAATAATGAAGAGGTGCAAAGTAAACCAAAGCTTCGCCTAAGACAAAGTTCACGGTAGTTTTTTTACTTTAAAAAGTACCAAATTCTTGTAAATCAATATATTAAATAAAATAAACATTGTCAAAAACTTTATTTTCCCAATAACTCGCTGGAAATTAGCCAGCATCAAACAACAAATAATTATGAAACTAACATTCAATCTCAAATTAACATTACGCACAGATAAGGTAAAAGCTGATGGTAGTATCCCGATTTATTGGGCGGTACGGTATACTTCTGGTACCAATCGCTTACCAACTGGTAGAAGCATACAAATCAAAGATTGGGATAGCCAAAATAGCCGTCTTAAAAATAATTGTAAAGAAAATCAGTTGACCAATGCCTTTTTCGACAAGCGGAAAAGTGAATTTAATTCCTTCATGCTTGAGGCTTTGACAATGGGAAAACCACTGAGCCTGACAATCGCAAGTAACTTTTTCAGGAGTGAAACCAAGGAAACATTTTACAGTTTCTTTGAGCGCCAGATCGAAATATGGAAGGTAAGCAAAGAACACAATACGATTAAATCATACCGCTCAACTTTGAATGTGCTCAAACAGTTCAGAAGCAAACTTGAATTTGGTGAGTTGACTTACAAGTTTATAGAAGATTTCGACTATTACATGAGCACAAAACGCAATAACGGAGCGGGCGGCAAGTTCACAAAGCACAAATGTTTGAAAGCTACGATAAGGCAGGCCATAAAAGCCAACTACATGAAGCCGAGTGATAACCCCTATAGTAACGGTAATGGTTTTACCATAAAGGCGGTGGCCGGCAAACGGGAGTTCCTAACTATTGATGAAGTGACTAAGATAATGAACCTGGAAATACCTGATAAAAACGGATTTTTAAACCGGGTGAGGGACTTGTTCATTTTTAGTTGCGTGACAGGATTACGTTATTCAGATGTAGTAAACCTAAAATGGGCAAACGTCGATACAGCGAAAAACGCTATCACGGTTGAGATGACCAAGACTAAGAAGCAAATTACTATACCATTGGTAAAACAGGCTTTGGAAATCTTATCAAAATATGGTAAGCACACTATTAAAGTGCCATTAGCGAAGGTATTACCTCAAATGACTAATCAGGTACTCAACCGGGAGTTAAAGGTGCTAATAGAGAATTCAGGGATTAACAAACCTATAACCTTTCATTGTGCCCGTCATTCATTTGCATCGAATTTGATTGAGGCTGGTACACCGATATTGTTTGTCCGTGACTTACTCGGACACCAGAATCTTAACGAAACGCAGATTTACGCAAAAGCTTTGATGAAAGACCTACACGGTAGCATGGATAATTTGTCTTCACTTTACAAGAAGGCCGTTTAACCATGGCCGACTGAATATCAAAACTCTCAAAACAACCATGCTATACATCCGCATGGAATTTAAAAATCAAAACATGGAAAATGATGAAAAATAATACCGCCAAACTAATTCCAACGCGAAGCTATCATGCTTCCCCTCGCCTAACTCATGACTTCAAACGTAAACTTGAAAGAAATGTGAAGTTGCTGTTCGTAAACAAGGAACTTATTGAGTTTATAGAAAAGACTCTTAAAAAACTGCCTCAGAAGGATAAGTTAGATTGTTTACATTATTTCAAAAAACTTGCTTTGCAGGTACACCGCGTCCCTGATCCTGACCACTATAAAGCTTTTGAAGATTTATATCTTGAGGAAATGAGCAAGATTGCTGATGAGCAAAAGTTTTATAATCCCATAAAATGGATTATCGCGGAAATTGAATATCTACAAGCAAAGATTGGGGCACTGGAAGCGGATAGTCCACAGCAGAATGAGCAAATAGCATCGGAAAAGATGTTTGATGAAGAACTTGTACCTGAAAAAATGGTGATTAAAATTTTAGGCATGAGCAAAAGCAAACTTTTAAGGCTAAGAGCCGAAGGGTTGCCTTCTCAGAAAATAGGGAAACCGATATTCTATGATTTGAAGAAAGTCAAAGAGTGGTTAAAAACCGAAGCCGCGTAACTGCCGAGCCTGGTCCGAAAGAATCAGGCTTTTTTCATGCTTTTAAGTGACGAGGGCAAACGATTCTTGGGTTAACTGGATAAGTGCCCACGCCAAAGCAAAAGCGGCTCTCTCAACAGATTTTTCCATTAAAATAAACTCATACAAACGATAACTACCATGACCAAGAAGTATAAAACTAATCATGCCAATGAGCATAAGAAACAGCAACATTGTGTTACCTGTAATCGCTACGTCGCACACCATGAGCGCTACCCAGATTATGTATGCAAAAAATGTGTTGAGCTTGCCAAAGATAAAAGCGGCAATCCGGTGGCTTTCTATAATATTACCGCATCAGGCCATGGGTGTCAAGGCAAATATTCCGTTGACGGTAAACTTTATCGAGGAAATATCTGCTATATTAAGGATATTAAATGTTTTGCTGAAGAAGCTTACTTTGGCGGTATTGTCATCAGACCATTTAAGCGAAATCGCAAAGTAGGAGAAGCATCCGTCGTTTGTGAGATTGAGCCTGATGAAATAAAGATTATGACATGAGAAAACTATTTTCCCTTCCTCAGTTAAGAGGAGAAAAGGGGGCTGGGGGGAAAAGTGGTGTTTGTGTGAGCGCCGCAGGCACCTCTCCGGGGAAAGGTAATCTGTTTTCTCTCTGAGAAAGTAAAATAGAATCTTCTCGTCTAATGATGTGTAACCCCAAACAAAACCATTTGATGAAAAGCAAAGAAGGCTTTGAAGTTTGATGAACCTGTAAGGAGATCAAGTCTCAAGGCCTATTTTGTTGAAAATCCTTTGAATACTCAGAAAACGATGGGGAACAATAGTCAAACAATAATAATTCATTTGGTAAGTTTGTAAAAAAACAACATTTTGCTCATCAACTTAATACCAATGAGCAAAAATCACACTTATCCTTTAAAGTATGGTAGCTTTGAAGATTTTTACAACAATAGGCTAACGCAATTCAAAGCTCAAAACCCAACGTTTACTAGACTTGATGGGCTGATGAGTGGTAGCAGCCAAAATGCTTTCGCATATTTTATTTATCAAAATAAATGTTGGAGAATTGATGCTGACTGTTCTATTGAAAAACTTGATTTAGCTTATAGTCGTCTGTTAATTGATAATGAAGTTCTGATTGAAAAGCCGACGCGGAAAAACAAGAATATCTGTCTTGAAATCAAAGGTGAGCCTTCTTTTAAAAAACTTTTTTATGTGTATTTAACAGCTCTAAGCGTTGAATGAATATACTTGAACATTCAAACAGATCGTTGTTCAAACTTGTATAGATTTTTTTATTGTTCAGTCACCGCTTCAAAGGAAATTATAGTAAAAAAATGCTTGAGAAGTTACCTAATGAGTAAGTCTTCAGCGATTCCGCTAATCATTGCGCCTGGGCATTAAAAAGCATCTTAAGCACATCAAAGATTGAAGAGTTTTTTGGTATTTGCGTTCTCAAATCATCAGAAACTTTATCTATTGCCTTCCCTATCTATTTTTCTTATATGTGGCCTTGTATAGGAGAATAGCCCAAACCGAAGCAACCTTTTTGTAGCGTAAACAATATATTTGCTTAATAACTCTAAACTAATTATCATGGAATACACATTTATAAAGCATATTGATCACGGAGGATTTGGTAAAGTAGAGAAGGTTAAAGGAAGTGATGGACAGTTTTATGCCAAGAAAACATTTGAACTTGACCCAAGAATGATGGAGGGGGGGCTTGAAGAAAATGCTAAAAAAAGATTTATACAAGAGGCGCAATTTCAATCAAGTTTAAATCATAAAAATGTAGTTCCTGTGATAGAATTGTTTATAGATTCTGATCCACCTTTCTTTATAATGCCGTTGGCGGAGGGTTCCTTAGAAGAAGATGCAAAAACAAAGGCAATTAACGCATCGAACTTCATGCAACCTATACTAGACATTCTTTCGGGGTTAGAAGAACTTCACTCTTTAGATATCTATCATAGGGATTTGAAGCCCAGTAACGTATTGAGATATCGTGATGAACGCGGAGCAGTATATTATGCTATTGGTGATTTCGGGTTGATGAGTTTAAAGCATAAAACAGGCATAACCGCTTTAACTTCGGCAACTATGAAAAAGGACTCAGATTACTATACCGCACCGGAAATAAACCAACATCTTCGAAATGCAACTGCCGCCTCGGACATTTATTCCGTGGGGTGTATTATACATGATTTTGTTGGAAAGGGAAGTAGAATACCAATGTTTCAGATAATAGATAGAGGATCTTACTCTGAAATACTCGCAATTTGTACTAAACTTGATCCTAAGAAAAGATTTCAAAGTGCAGCTTCGTTGCGAGATGTTTTGGCAACCGTTGACATTGATATATCGGTAGCGAACACTGAAATTGGCACCAGAATCAAAGAATACTTGGAACGCAATGAGGCGATACTCTCAGAAGAAGAGATTGACGAAATCTCTAATTACTTAGAAGATGATTTAGAAAATGTTATTGAAAGAAAAAGTGTTCTTTTGCAGATCGACTTAGAACATATCGAGATAATTAAAAAAAGTGATGGCCTCAAGCGTTTTGCGAACATATACTGTGAATTCATAAAAAACGGTAGTTTTCAATTTGGATCTTGTGATGCATTAGCTTCAAGGATTAGTAAACTAATAGAAGGTGAAGGCCCAAGTACCCAGACAGATGGAGTAATGGCTTTGCTATATATGGGCACAAATCACAACCGGTGGTATGTAGAAAATATGTTTCAACGAAGGGTTGATAGTTCAGCTGATTTGAATTTTATCAAAAGGTTAAATATGGAATTTGAGGTAGAAGGAAAAAAAATATGTACAGCATTAAACCATTTAACCTGGTCAATTCGTTTTTCGTATGATTCAATGCATCCAATTTTATTAAATACTGTAAATAAAATTTGCAAAATAAATGATTGAGAAGTTTGGCTACTCTGTTATCGGTCCAAGAGCTAAAAATGAAGACTATTATGAGTCAGCGCGAATTGATGATGGTGAATTATTTTGTGTAGCTGATGGGGTTGGGGGTAATTCTTGTGGTGGGTTTGCATCAAAATTTAGTGTCAAAACGTTTATCGAAGATGTAAGATCGTCCATTAATGACACTACTAATTTTAAAGATATTTTAATTAATGTACATGAAAAGTTAATAAATGAAGCATTTAGTAGACCTAAATGTAAGGGTATGGCGACTACTTTTATAGGCTTATTTTTAAAACGAAATTACGCTTATGTAGTACATACAGGCGACAGTCGATTGTATCTTTTAAGAGGAAACGGTCTAAAACAGCTTACTCAAGATCAAACCGAAGCGCAAAGATTAATTAATGAAGGTCTATTAACATTTAGTACAGCTTTGTCTTACCCTCGCCGAAACATTTTAGATAGTGCTTTAGGGATTGATAGGATGCCGGCGATATCATACTTTAGCTTTATGTGCAATTCCAGTGATCGTTTAATCATATCAACCGATGGCTTCTACGATGCCTTTTCTAAAGTTGAACTTAGAGATCTTTCGATTTCGAATAAAAAATTTGGAGAATTTTGTCAACGGATTAACGGCCTTTTAAACGAAAAGAAATTAAAAGACAATGCTACGTATTTAAGCATTGAAATTAACCCATGAATGAATAATCGAATAAGCCTACGGTAGGAAAGTTAGAATTAACCTTTCCATTACCGAAATTTGTGGCAGATTGAGTAATCGCCGTACTGTTTCATATTAAATTACAAATTGCACATATACCCAGCCTTGATCGCAATCGTTACGCTCCGGCAATAAAAAGCGTATTTAAGTGTTTCGGGAGGCCGAGACATTGCTGATATCTAACCTTACGGGGCAATTATTTTACCTATAGCGTTACCTGGATTTTTAGTGCTTAGATAGGTTTTGTAAAAACGGATATTCCCAAATGGAATCGAACCTACCATGCGGTAATACAATAGCTATCTTTGTCTAAAATTAACTGATTAAAGTATGGCATTATATATACCCTTTTATTACTGGATATGAGAAAACAAATTTTTCAAAGGATGAATAATATAAATCAAACAAGAAATGAGCATATCACAAATAACGTCGTTTCTATGGTTCACGCTAATATGCTAATTCATATAAGAGAAGTTGATCTTCATGATAATAGCTTAGCCTTGGAAAAACAAGGGAGGAAAGAAGATCAGGCTTTGTATGACAAATTAATAATGGAATATAGGGACGAGACAGGAAAATTCCTAACGGCTTGGGTTCTATAAATATTCGATCAATTGTTAGTGACTATGGTAACAAATGTTATACTTTATCTCGATAATTTAGCCTGAATAAGCGTGACAATTCCCCGATTACTGTGAAAGCAAATAATTTATTTCGCTTATGTTGTTGCTTAAACCGTTCTAATATTGTGTATTTTTAAAAGCCTAAATATTATATAATGTTTAAAATCTTATCGCTTGAATTCTATAGTCACCCTTTTTTTGGTTCGACCATTATCCCTTTTGTTGAGTCACAAGAGATTGGAAATAATCATTATATCAGTTTCATAATTGGGCCAAACGGAACAGGGAAAAGTAAAATATTTTTGACTCTTATAAATATAATCAACTCAATTCAAGGTTGGCAAAGGCAAAGGCGATTTAACTTCGATTTTGCTTTTAAATTGAAATATGTTAGTAATGGAAATCTTCATGAACTTTATTTTAATGGTGAAACTATCTATTTTGATTACGTTGTACTTGATTTCTTTTCTGAAGATTTAGAACTTCCTGACAAAACGCTTATATCATGTTTTAGCTTTAATGATAAATACCCTCTACGTGAACAGCGTGGTAAAGTGCTAAATGATAAGTATCATTATCTCGGATTAAAATCGGCCAGTAATAATATTTTCATTTCTAACCCCACAAAAAATGCGATAGGTAACCTTTACCACGCCATACTAAAAAATAAAGACATTGAGCCACTACGGGAAGCGTTCACGATACTTGAATTGGCTCCACGTATGACTCTTGTTTATAAGACAGGGAAATATTTTAAATTTTTAACGCATTTCGCGAGAAGCAGTAGTGATATGTCTAATCGTGACTTTGCAGACCTTTTCCGTGCAGTAGTGGACGAGCGCAGAAGAACATCTTTTCAGCCAGAGCTTAAACGGTTAGGTAATGAGAAAATCGATAATTTTTTCGGTTTTGAAGAGAACGTATCAGATTTACGACACTATTTAGATCAGCATTTAAATGAATTAACTCAAGTTTATAAACGAGAAATTGGATTGATGCCTGTGCTTGACCTTGAATCGGAGCACACATTTGCTAATTTCACCAGTCATGTGTCGCCGCTACAAGCGCTTAGTGATTTAGAGATTATTAGCTTTCAGCGTTTCGAAATTAAAAAACAGCGTGAGAACTTTTCGTTTGATGATGCCAGTAGTGGAGAATATCACATAATTCTTACATTTTTAAATATTCTGTCATTGATGGACGATCGTTCACTCGTTTTAATAGATGAACCTGAGATCAGCTTACATCCAAACTGGCAAATCCGTTACATGGACATCTTTAATAGAATATTTTCAAAGTTTCCAGGTTGTCACTTTATTATTGCTTCACACTCTCATTTTTTAGTAAGCGATCTTCAGCATCGGCACTCTTCAATTATTGCTGTTACCAATTCTGAGAATGGTGCTATACAAGCAAGGATGTTGGATGCTAATACTTATGGCTGGTCCGCAGAGCAAATCTTGCTCGATATATTTAATGTTGCAACCACCAGAAATTATTATTTGACTGCGATTGTCGGGAATATTCTTAAAGAATTAGCACATATTGACCCAGATTTAGCAAAAGTACGCTCCGATATTCAGAACTTGAGACGTTTGGACATATCAAATTTAAATGAAAATGATCCTTTAAAGGCTGTTATTGTCAAATTGATAAATAAAACCAATCCTGTATAGTATGCTGCAATTTGACTTGAAAGACATAAGCACACTTAATAAATACCCCCCTGGCGCAGGCAGAACATGGGAGGAAAGTATTTATAACCGCATTAAAGGAAATATAAAAAAGTATTATTGCATACAACAGAGGAGACTTTGTGTCTATTGTCGCACCGAACTAACCTCAGCATGCCATTCAGAACATATCGAGCACGTAGTAAACAAAGACCTAAAACCACAATGGATGTTCGAGCCACTCAACCTCGGCTTATCTTGTAGTCAATGTAACACAAAAAAAGGAACTTATAATACACTTAGGTCACACCTGCATATTCATAACCTCGCAGTATTACCACAAGGCAGTTACCATTATCGAATTGTACATCCTCATTTTGATAACTACGATTTGCATATAGAAATCGAAGATGATTTTTACGTAAAAGCGAGAACTCGCGATAAAGGGCAGCAGACGATTGATATGTGCCACTTGTGGCGCCCTTTGTACGCAGATCGCCGCGCAAGAGCTATAGGATTGTCGCAGGCAGGCCGACACACGGCGTGGCTATTTCGCGTGCAAAAACCAGGAGTATCTCAACAAGAAAAAGACGCTTTTTTAGAGGAAATTGATGATCTCGCCGCAATTTTAATTGTTTAAACTTAAAATATTGGCGGCTGATTGCGTTGCCCTTAAAAGGAATCGAACCCTTAAAAAGGCTGGCCGTTTAAGCCTGCCCTTATAAAAATATCAGTTGTTAAACCTTTTGATAACTTGCAGTTCCTAATTCAAATTCATAACGCGCTGCCTTATCAACTATAGTCACTTCATTTGGAAAATGCAACTGTGTGATGATCAAATCACTTCGTAAACCTTTGTTTAATCCTTTTATTACTTCCAATCTTTAAAATATTTTAGCGAATTTCGTAGGGTATGAAACTTCCCCATCCAATTCCTTACCAAGGCAGTAAGCGTAATTTAGCTAATCAAATATTAGCTTTTTTCCCCAAGCCTCTGTCAAAACTTATTGAGCCATTTGCCGGGTCAGCTGCAATATCTATCGCCAGCGCCTTTCATAAAAAAGCTGATAACTACTTAATAAATGATATAAATAAACCCTTAAGTAGTCTATTAGAAATGATCGTTAACTGCCCTGATAAAATATCAGATAAATATCAACAATTGTGGAATGATCAACATGATGATCACAATATTCATTTTCTAAAAGTTCGCAGTGATTTTAATCGAGATCGGGACCCTGCATTATTGTTGTTTCTCTTAGCAAAGTGTGTCAAGGCTGCGGTTAGGTATAATGCATATGGGGAGTTTAACCAGAGTTCGGACAAGAGACGATTGGGTAAACAGCCGGATACCATGAAGAATGACATATATAGTGTATCACATTTATTGAAAGGTAAATGTACTTTTATGGCCGAGGATTACAAAATAGTGTTAGATCGCGCTCTACCTGATGATTTAGTTTATATGGATCCACCGTACCAGGGAACTGGGAAAAACGGAGGATTTAATTATGCTGGCAATATCATTTTTGAAGAATTTGTTAATTCTCTCACAGACTTAAATTCTCGCAATATTCCATACATCTTGAGTTTTGATGGCAGAACAGGAGATAAGACGTATGGAATTGCTCTACCTGACAACCTTAAGCTCTATCCAATTGAAATTAATGCCGGTAGATCATCACAAGCAACACTTTTAAATCGAAAAGAATACACAGTTGAACTTTTATATTTATCACCTTCCCTTGTGTCAAAAATAGATTTGGAGAATATTTTGACATTACATACATTGCAAGAAAACGGCCTTTTTGCAATTTATGGAAACCAAGAATCAAGATTATCCTGATGATTTTATAAAGTATATTCAGTCAGTTACAAACAAGAGGGCAAAAATAGTAATAGATCACATCCTTAAGCATGGGTTTATAACTACAGAAGACCTTGAAAATACCTATAAGTATAGCCACCCGCCGAGAGCTGCCAGAGATGTAAGGGAGGCAGGAATTCCATTGGTTACTTTTAGCACTAAGTCTATCACCGGTAAATCAATCGCTGCTTATAAGTTTGGTGATCCTAACTCAGTTAAAAGAGATAGAATAGCTGGTCGGATTACTTTTACAAAAAAATTTAAGACCAAACTTTATGAAAAATATAATGGTCACTGTTCAATTTGTAATGGAGAGTTTGAAGAAAGATATTTACAGGTAGATCATAGAGTTCCATATCAGATAGCTGGTGATTTGGTATCTATTATCGACGAGAAAGAATATCTTTTGCTATGTGGATCGTGTAATAGAGCAAAGTCTTGGTCTTGTGAACATTGTAAAAATTGGAGTGAGATTCTAGACCCTAACATATGTTTGCAGTGCTATTGGGGTGATCCGCTAAGCTATTTACATATTGCCTTGGAAAATGTCAGGAGGTTAGATATTCAGTGGTCAGCTGAAGAGATTGAACAATACGATAAATTTAAATTATTGTCAGAATACAAGGGTATAACTGTTATCGAATTATTGAAAGAGGTAATGTCTGAAAGTATTGAGAAGCCGAAGTAAATAGGGGTGTGTTTAGGGGCTAATTATTTGATCTAATAGCCTTTGTTTGATTTGAACTGCATTATATTGAGAAAAATTTCTGCATAAAAGATAAATTAATAGTTAATTAGGTACTCTCGTCGGGACACGAACTCATGGGGATGGAAATGGGGCAAATTCAAATGACACTTAACAATGCGGTAACAAGTCATTTTGACACTCAATAAAGCGGATACGATACAAAACCAACATCAATCTAATTCCCCTACGGGCTACTACAATAAGTTTAAACCACTAACAAAATGATTGTTAGTGGTTTACTTGTTTTTAAACTAAGGTATTTTCTCTGCCAGACTTTGGATCAAGCCGTATTTCTGGGGGAAGATCAGTTTAAGCAGGATCAAGCCGTATTTCTGGGGGAAGATCAGTTTAAGCATATATTTTAGCGAGCCTGAAGAGGAAAAAGGTAGTATCTCTAACACCTCTTGAAGTAGCCCTGAATGCTTTGATCTTGGCGTTGAATGATTCTGCTGAGGCATTGGTACTTCTGTTGTTAAAGAAGTTCAGGATCGATTCATAATGCGTTTGTACAGACCTTGCCACCGTTTTAAAAGCATCTATTCCCGACTCTTCCACATCGTTATA